>JARICB010000080.1 GCA_029264225.1 Nocardioides sp.
ACCTGTGGATGACGTCTTGCTGGCGAGCCTCGAGGCTTGTTACGTTCGAGTCCTTCCCGCCCTTGTCGTCCTCGGCTCTGCACCATCTTGACGAGGCCTCGTGACCCACGTCACGGGGGCTCGGAAATGCGGTCTGACCTGCGACGACAAGACTCCCGGCCAGCAGGTCGGGACGCCTCTGCGAGAGGTTCTCCACGAACCGCCGCACCAGTTCACAGCTTGTGGAAAAGTCTGTGGAGAGGCGAGCAGGCACCCAGCAGCCAGACGGCAGATCAGAGCAGAGGGCGGTTCGTGTGAACGACCAGGTGGCAGATCTCCCAACCGCATGGCACGGCATCGTCCAGGATCTCCAGCCACACCAGCGTGCGTGGTTGCTGAGCAGCGAGCCGGTCACCCTCCACGAGAGCACGGCGATCATCGCGGTCCCCAACGACTTCACGCGCAATCAGCTCGAGGGTCGCCTGCGCGGTCAGCTCGAGGACGCCCTCAGCGAGTCCTTCGGCCGCGAGATCCGCCTGGCCGTCTCGGTCAACCCGGCGCTGGAGAGCTCGACGCCGCCTCCTCCGAGTGATGAGTCGACAAGTCGCCCTGTCGATATGTCGACATTCATGGAAGGGCCGTCGGGTGGGCTCGACCCCGACCCCACGCTCCTGCCCCGCGAGCATGAGGCGCCGGCCGACCGTCGGGCCACCGCCCTGGAGACACGCCTGAACCCGAAGTACTCGTTCGAGACCTTCGTCATCGGGTCCAGCAACCGATTCCCCCACGCGGCTGCCGTCGCAGTGGCCGAGGCCCCGGGCAAGGCCTACAACCCGCTGCTGGTCTACGGCGAGTCAGGGCTGGGCAAGACCCACCTCCTGCATGCCATCGGCCACTACGTGCGCAGCCTCTACAGCAACGCCAAGGTGCGCTACGTCTCGAGCGAAGAGTTCACCAACGAGTTCATCAACGCGGTGCGTGATGACCGCCAGGACCGGTTCAAGCGGCGCTACCGCGACGTCGATGTGTTGCTCATCGACGACATCCAGTTCCTCCAGGGCAAGACCCAGACCCAGGAGGAGTTCTTCCACACCTTCAACACCCTGCACAACGCCAACAAGCAGATCGTGCTCACCTCCGACCAGCCGCCGAAGAAGCTCGAGGCGCTGGAGGAGCGACTACGCAACAGGTTCGAGTGGGGCCTCATTACCGACGTACAGCCACCCGAACTGGAGACCCGGATCGCGATCCTGCGGAAGAAGGCGGCCATGGACCGGCTCACCGCGCCGCCGGACGTGCTGGAGTTCATCGCCTCCAAGATCCAGACGAACATCCGTGAGTTGGAGGGTGCCTTGATCCGGGTCACTGCGTTCGCCAACCTCAACCGCCAGGACGTCGACATGTCCTTGGCCGAGATCGTGCTGCGCGACCTGATCCCCGAGGGCGCCGAGCCCGAGATCACCCCTGGGCTCATCATCGCCCAGACGGCCGCCTACTTCGGTGTCTCGATCGAGGACCTCACCGGGCCGAGCCGCGGTCGCCACCTGGTGATGGCGCGCCAGATCGGTATGTACCTGTGCCGCGAGCTCACCGCACTCTCATTGCCCAAGATCGGCGCCGAGTTCGGCAACCGTGACCACACCACGGTGATGTATGCCGACCGCAAGATCCGCACCCTGCTCGCCGAACGCCGCGCCGTGTTCAACCAGGTCTCCGAGCTCACCAGCCGGGTCAAGGTGCAGGCACGCCAAGGATGACCCGTACGGGACCGGCCAGCCTGTGGAGGACATGTGGTTAGAGACAGCGTGTCGTCCACACGGGTTGTGGGTGAACCGCGCACGACGCTTACCGAGGTCGCGTCGTGCACAGAGGGACCCGCACGTGAACAGGCTCGTGCACAGCCCCTGTGCACTCCGATTGCGGTGCGTGACCTGCAGGAACGGTAGTTGTCCACAATTTCCACCGTTGCTACGACTGCTATGGACCTCTACGGGGATTGAATGTCAGAAACCGTTGAACGGGCCCTTCCCTGGGGACAACCCTCACCACTCGACCTCCTCGCATGGCAGGATTCACCTCCCGCGCACATCTGTGTGCCGTCCCAGCCTTCCCTGATCAGTGCCACAAGGAGTCTGTAGTGAAGTTCCGCGTCGAACGCGACGTCTTCGCCGACGCCGTTGCCTGGGCGGCCCGCAGCCTCCCGGTCCGTCCCAGCTCTCCGGTGCTCGCCGGCCTGCTCATCGAGGCCAGCGATGCCGGTCTGGTGTTGTCCACCTTCGACTACGAGACCTCGGCGCGCGCCGACCTCGCCGCCGAAGTCAGTGACGAGGGCAGTGCCCTGGTCAGTGGCCGTCTGCTCTCCGACATCTGCCGCAGCCTGCCGGCGAAGCCGATCGAGCTGTGGCTCGAAGGCCCCAGCGTGACGCTGACCTGCGGTTCGGCCCGGTTCAGTCTTCAGACGATGCCGGTCGAGGACTACCCCAAGCTGCCGAACATGCCCTCGGCCACGGGTACGGTCTCGAGCAACGACTTCGCCCATGCCGTGGCTCAGGCCGTCACGGCCGCGGGTCGCGACGACATGCTGCCCGTCCTGACCGGTGTGCGGATCGAGATCGACGGCTCGACGATGTCGCTGTTGGCGACCGACCGGTTCCGGCTCTCGCACCGCGAGCTGACCTGGAACCCGCAGACACCTGACGCGTCGGCAGCTGCTTTGGTGCCCGCCAAGGTGCTCGGTGACACCGCCAAGGCGCTCACCTCGGGTGCCGACGTCACCATCTCGTTGAGTTCCGGCGACGGCGGTGAGGGCCTGATCGGCTTCGAGGGATCGGGGCTGGGTGGCGTGCGGCGTACGACGACGCGACTGCTCGACGGCGAGTTCCCCAAGGTCCGTTCGCTCTTCCCCAGTGAGCACCTGACCGTGGCCAAGGTGCGCAAGGACGACCTGATCGACACCGTGAAGCGGGTCGCTCTGGTGGCCGAGCGCAACACCGCGATCCAGCTGAAGTTCGCCGACGGCCAGTTGACCCTCGACGCCGGCACCGGTGACGAGGCCAAGGCCACCGAAGCGATCGAAGCCGAGATCAACGGCGAGGACCTGACCACGGGCTTCAACCCACAGTTCCTGCTCGACGGCCTGACCGCTCTCGATGGCGAGTTCATCGACCTGGCGTTCACCCAGGCCAGCAAGCCGGTTGTCATCTCGAGCAGCGACGCCGGCGAGGAAAACGCGTTCCGCTACCTGCTGATGCCGCGGCGCCTGCTTTCCTAGACGCTCCGAGGTTCACCCAGGTCGGCATGGGTGGTTGAGTGGAGCCACGACGGCAACCTCGACAGGTGGAGGCACTTCGCATGGACATCGGACTCATCGGCCTGGGAAAAATGGGCGGCAACATGCGCCAGCGCCTGCGCAACGGTGGTCACACCGTCGTTGGCTATGACCGCAATCCGGACGTGAGCGACGTCGGGTCCTTGGCCGAACTGGTCGAGGCGCTGCCGTCGCCGAAGGTGGTCTGGGTGATGGTGCCGGCAGGTGAGGCGACCCGCGAGACCGTCGCCGAGTTGGGCACACTGCTCGGCCAGGGTGACGTGGTCGTCGATGGTGGCAACTCGCGCTGGACCGACGACCTCGCCAACGCGGAGGCGCTGGCAGTGAGCGGGATCGGCTACGTCGACTGTGGGGTGTCCGGTGGGGTGTGGGGCCTGGAGAACGGCTACGCCTTGATGTACGGCGGCGACGAGGCCGACGTTGCGAAGGTGCAACCGGCCTTCGACACCCTCAAGCCCGAAGGCGACTTCGGCGGAGTGCACGCCGGCAAGGTCGGCGCCGGTCACTTCTCCAAGATGGTCCACAACGGCATCGAATACGCGATCATGCAGGCCTACGCCGAGGGCTGGGAACTGCTCGAGAAGGCCGAGATGGTCGACAACGTGACGGAGGTCTACCGCTCCTGGCGCGAGGGCACCGTGATTCGTTCCTGGTTGCTCGACCTGATGGTCGCCGCCCTCGACGATGACCCGGGCCTGTCCAAGATCGCCGGCTATGCCGACGACTCGGGCGAGGGCCGTTGGACCGTCGAGGCCGGAATCGAACACGCCGTCGCGACCCCCGCCATTACCGCCGCGCTGTATGCACGGTTCGTCTCCCGACAGGATGATTCCCCGTCGATGAAGGCGGTAGCGGCCATGCGCAACCAGTTCGGCGGGCACGCAGTGAAGACGCCGGCCCCGCCCGGTGGCGACGCCGACGGACAGGCTCCGGAGCAGGCCGGAGCGGCGAAGAAGGCCGCCGCCGCCTCGGATCAGCCAGAGGGCGAGAGCTAGGCCGCAGTGCATGTCTCGCACCTGACCCTGCACAACTTCCGCTCCTATGCCGATCTCGACCTCGTCTTGGAGCCGGGTGCGACGGCATTCATCGGCCGCAACGGTCAGGGCAAGACCAACCTGATCGAGGCGATCGACTACCTCTCGCGCCTCTCTTCGCACCGGGTCGCCTCCGACGCGCCACTGGTCAGGGCCGGCACCGAACAGGCACTGGTGCGGGCGGCGGTGGTGCGCGATGGTCGTACGGCGGTGCTCGAGGTGGAGTTGAATCCGGGTCGCGCCAATCGCGCCCGGATCAACAGATCGCCGCTGCCGCGACCCCGCGAGCTGATCGGCGTGATCCGAACGGTGGTCTTCGCCCCCGATGACCTGACCCTGGTCAAGGGCGACCCCTCGGATCGGCGCAGGTTCCTCGACGACCTGCTGACCCTGCGCACACCACGGCTGGTGGGAGCCCGCGCCGACTACGACCGGATCCTGCGACAACGCAACACCCTGCTCAAGACGGCAGGCTTCGCCCGGGGTGATGCCCGCCAGAGCGCACTGTCGACCCTGGACGTGTGGGATTCGAACCTGGCCAGCGTCGGCGCCCAACTGCTCGCCGCCCGGCTCCAACTGGTCAACGATCTTCAGCCCTACCTCGGCAAGGCCTACGAAGCGGTCGCCCGAGGGGCGAGCCGCGACGACGCGCAGATGGAATACAAGGCCTCCCTCGAACTGCCTACCGGTTTTGAGCCCGGCACCACCCCCGCAGCCGACCCGGTGGCCGCGCTGGAGGCGGCGTTGCTGGCCGCCCTCGAAGCCCGACGCAAGGACGAACTGGACCGGGGGGTGAGCCTGGTCGGTCCGCACCGCGACGAATTGGTCCTGACGTTGGGCAACGCCGAGCTGCGACTGCCGGTGAAGGGCTACGCCTCCCACGGGGAGTCGTGGTCCTACGCGCTGGCGATGCGCCTCGCCTCCTACGACCTGCTCCGGGCCGACGGCGACGACCCGATCCTGGTGCTCGACGACGTCTTCGCCGAGCTCGACACCGAACGGCGGGCCCAGCTGGCCGACCTGGTGGCCGGCGCTGAGCAGGTGCTGGTGACCGCGGCGGTCGCCGCCGACGTACCGCTGTCACTCCAAGGCGTTCGGTTCCTGGTGGCCGACGGCCAGGTGACGCGCGATGACTGAGATCCCCGAGGCACCCGACCAGCCCGAACACCACGATGACGGCCTCGATTTTGCCCGGGCCGCGCGCAAGGCGGCCGGCTCCGGGCCCGGCAAGGCGCCCCGTCGTCAGCCCAGCCGGGACGAGGTACGGCGGCGTACGACGGCGCGTTCCGCCGGCTCGCACCCCGACGACCGCGACCCCCAGCTCCTCGATGGGGCGCTGTCGCGGCTGATCAGCCAGCACGGCTGGGAGCTGGATCTGCGGGTGCAGTCCGTCTTCGGCCGGTGGGCTGAACTGGTGGGCGACGAGGTGGCCTCGCACTGCACCCCCGAATCCTTCGGTGACACCCGGCTGGTGGTCCGCACCGATTCCACCGCCTGGGCGACCCAGCTCAAGCTGCTCGCCCCGACGATCGTGCGCCGCCTCAACGAGGACCTCGGCCACGGGACCATTACCGCGATCGAGATCAAGGGCCCGCACGGGCCGAACTGGAAGAAGGGCCCCCGCTCGGTGCGTGACGGTCGAGGCCCACGCGACACCTACGGCTGAGCGCGGCCCCGCTGTTCTGCCGATCTGCGGGCCCCTGGGACGTATGGGGGACTCACCCGACCCCTGTGCGGCGCTCTTTTGGGCCTCCCAGACGTCGCCAGGGACATATTTCACCTGCTGGTGACCCAAACCTGTGGATGGTGCGTGGAATCGGGCCAGTCAGGGGCTAGAATGAAGGTCAAGGTCGTTGACTGATCAGTCACCGACCTTCATCTATGTCATAGCCCTCTTGCGGGGTGTCAGCAGAAGAGGTTTTGCGTGAGCGACGCTCAGGTCCCCGAGCAGCCCAACGGAGTCGAGTACGACGCATCGGCCATCCAGGTCCTGGAGGGACTTGAAGCGGTCCGCAAACGACCCGGTATGTACATCGGTTCGACCGGCGAGCGCGGCCTGCACCACCTGATCTGGGAGATCATCGACAACGCGGTCGACGAAGCGATGGCCGGTTACTGCGACCAGATCGTCGTCACCCTGGGGGATGACGGCAGCGTCCAGGTCATCGACAACGGTCGCGGCATCCCCACCGATACCGCACCCGGCGCCGACATGCCCGCCGTGACGATGGCGCTGACCCTGTTGCACGCCGGCGGCAAGTTTGGCGGCGGCGGCTACAAGGTCTCCGGTGGCCTGCACGGTGTCGGCGTCTCGGTGGTCAACGCCTTGTCGAGCACGCTGATCGTCGAGGTCCGCAACCGCGGCCACCTGTGGCGCCAGACCTTCAAATTGGGGGTCCCGACGGCCGACCTCGAGCAGGTCCGACCGTTGCAGCCCGACGAGCGCACCGGCACCACGGTCACGTGGTGGGCCTCCGACGACATCTTCGAGACCACCACCTACAACCTCGAGACGATCACCAACCGCATCCGCGAGATGGCCTTCCTCAACAAGGGCCTGGAGATCGTGGTGCGCGACGAACGGCCGGAGGCCGACCTGATCGCCGACGCCGTCGAGGACGCGACCGTCGACGCCAGTGTCGACCAGGCAGCGCCCGACGGGATCAAGAAGACGGCGCACGGCCTGGAGCGGATCTTCAAGTACGACCGCGGCCTGGTCGACTACGTCGAGCACCTGAACCGACGCAAGGAAAAGGCCAATCCGACGATCATCTCGTTCGAGGCCGAGCTGCCGGGGGCCGTGGGCGCCCACATGAGCCTTGAAGTGGCGATGCAGTGGAACACCTCCTACACCGAGTCGGTCCACACCTTCGCCAACGCGATCAACACCGCCGAGGGTGGCACGCACGAAGAGGGCTTCCGCTCTGCGCTCACCAGCCTGGTCAACCACTGGGGCGAGGAGTGGGGCCAGATCAAGAAGAAGGAAGACCGCGTCTCCGGTGACGACATCCGGGAAGGCCTGACCGCGATCATCTCGGTCAAGCTCGAAGAGCCCCAGTTCGAGGGCCAGACCAAGACCAAACTCGGCAATACCGAGGTCAAGGGCTTCACCCAGCGCATCGTCAACGATCAGTTGGGCGCCTGGTTCGAGGAGAACCCGAACGAGGGCAAGGACATCGTCCGCAAGTCACAGGCCGCCGCATCGGCACGCCACGCCGCCCGCAAGGCACGCGAACTGGCGCGCGGGCGCAAGGGACTGCTCGGTGGCGGCGGACTGCCCGGCAAGCTGAGCGACTGTCAGTCGACCAACCCGGCGG
>JARICB010000085.1 GCA_029264225.1 Nocardioides sp.
ATCGCGATGATCGTGTTCACCCTCGCAGTGCTCTGGACGCTGACCCAGCTCAGCGCCAACCCTGGTGCCGACCCGACGATCGCAGCCGACAACAAGTCGTGGTTTCCGTGGTTCCTGGGCTTCTTCCTCTGCGTCTTCGCCGCGACCGGCATCGGCAACGGCTCGGCCTACAAGATGATTCCGGCGATCTGGCGCAGGGAGGTCGACACGACGACCCGACCCGGCACCCCCGAACACACTGCGGCGATCGCGACCGCCACCAAGCACGCCTCCGCGGCTCTCGGCGTGATCGGTGCCTGCGGCGCGATCGGCGGCTTCCTGATCCCGCTCGCGTTCAGTTCGCCGTGGGTGGACAACCCGCTCACCGCGACCAAGGGCGCCTTCATGGTGTTCACGGCCTACTACCTGGCCTGCGCCCTGGTGTGCTGGTGCGTCTACCTCCGCGGATCGGCCACGGACCCCCACCTCGCCCACGCGGCGATCTGAGGCTGAGCCGATGACGAAGACCCACTGCCCCTATTGCAGCCTCCAGTGCGGAATGACCCTGCAACTGACCGGGCGCACGCTGGCAGTGCAGGAGTGGCGCGAGTTTCCCGTCAACGAGGGGGCCCTGTGCCGCAAGGGTTGGACGGCCACGGGACTGCGGGGCCACCGCGAGCGGCTGACGTCGCCGCTGGTCCGCGATCGAACCAGCGGTGAGCTCCGCATCGCCGGCTGGGACGAGGCGCTCGACCTGGTGGCCGACCGACTGCGCATGCTGCGAGCGGAGCGAGGGCCGGACTCGGTCGCCGTCTTCGGCGGTGGTGGGTTGACCAACGAGAAGGCCTACCAACTCGGCAAGTTCGCCCGAGTGGCGCTCGGTACCAGCCAGATCGACTACAACGGACGCTGGTGCATGTCGTCGGCCGCCTCGGCGGCCAACCGGGCCTTCGGCATCGACCGCGGGCTGCCGTTCCCGCTCGTCGACATCGAGCAGACCGACGTTCTCGTGCTGGTCGGTTCCAACCTGGCCGAGACGATGCCTCCTGCCGCGCGACACCTCGACCGGCTGCGTGCCAACGGCGGCCACCTGGTGGTCATCGACCCGCGGCTCACCCCCACCGCGGAGCGGGCCGACACATTCCTCCAGCCCGCGCCCGGCACGGACCTGCCCCTCGCCCTGGGCCTGTTGCACCTGCTCGATGCCGCGGGCGCGGTCGCTGAGGAATACGTCGCAGCGCGCACGGTCGGCTGGGACGAGGTACGCCGTTCGGTCTCGGCCTGGTGGCCGGAGCGGGTCGAGCGGGTCTCTGGAGTGCCCGCGCCGGACCTTCGAGCGTTGGCCGTTCGGCTGGCGAACGCCGACCGGGTGACGGTGCTCACCGCGCGGGGCGCCGAGCAGCACACGCAGGGCACCGACACGGTGCTGGCCTGGATCGACGTGGCGCTGGCCCTGGGGATGCCGGGCCGGGAGTCCGCCGGCTACGGCGCCCTGACCGGCCAAGGCAACGGTCAGGGCGGGCGTGAGCACGGCCCGAAGTCTGACCAACTCCCCGGCTACCGGTTGATCGACGAACCGGCGGCTCGCGAGCACGTGGCCCGGGTCTGGGGCGTGCCGCCAGCATCACTGCCGGGCAAGGGTCGCTCGGCCTACGAACTCCTCGACACGCTCGGCACCGAGGACGGCGCCCGGGCGCTGCTGGTCTTCGGCAGCAACATCGTGGTCTCCGCCCCCAACGCCACCCAGATCGCCGGCCGGCTGGGCGAGCTCGACCTGCTCGTCGTTGCCGACCTGGTCCTGAGTGAGACCGCTGCCCTGGCCGACGTCGTGCTGCCGGTGACGCAATGGGCCGAGGAGACCGGGACGGTGACGAACCTCGAAGGCCGGGTGATCCTGCGCGAGCGCGCGGTGAGCCCACCCGACGGAGTGCGCACCGACCTCGAGGTGCTGGCCGGCCTCGCCGAGCGGCTGAACTGTCCGATCGAGTTCGAGACCGACCCTGAGCGGATCTTCGCCGAGCTGGGTCGCGCCTCGGCTGGCGGGCGGGCCGACTACGCCGGCATCGACTACCAGCGGATCCGTGACGAACAGGGGATCTTCTGGCCCTGCCCGAGGGCAGACCATCCCGGCACCCCCCGACTGTTCACCGAGTCCTTCGCCCACGACGACGGCCGGGCCCGGTTCGTCGCGGTCGAGCACCGCGGCCCGGCCGAGCCGATCGACGCCGACTACCCGCTCCACCTCACCACCGGACGCGTGCTCGCCCACTACCAGTCCGGTGCCCAGACCCGCAGGATGAAGGATCTGCTCGACGAGGGACCCTTTGTCGAGATGCATCCGATCCTGGCCCTGCGCATCGGTACCTACGACGGCGAGCCCGTCGTCGTCACCACCCGACGTGGCGAGCTGAAGGCTCCCGCACGGGTCGTCGACACGATCAGGCCGGACACCGTCTTCGTGCCGTTCCACTGGGTCGGCGCCAACCGGCTGACCAACGACGCCCTTGACCCGGTCAGCGGGATGCCGGAGTTCAAGGTCTGCGCCTGCGCGGTGAGGGCATGAGTATGCGCGTCGTGGTGGTCGGTGCCGGGATGGCGGCGAGCAGACTGGCCGAGTTGCTGCCCGATGTCACGCTGCTCGGTGACGAGCTGCACGCGCCGTACAACCGGATCCTGCTCTCCGCGGTACTCGAAGGCAGCCATCATCCACAGACGCTGGGGATGCGGGTCCCCGACCACGTCGACCTGCGGCTCGGCGTTCGGGTCGTGGAGATCCACCGTCAGGACCAGGAGGTGGAGCTGGCAGATGGCAGTCGGGTGCCCTACGACCGGCTGGTGCTCGCCACCGGCAGCATCTCGACACTGCCCCCGATCCGTGGGCTGGTGCGCGTGGACGGCCAACTCCACGACAAGGTGCACGCCTTCCGGACCTTGGCGGACTGCCAGCGTCTCGAGGCTGCGCTCACTACGGAGCCTGCGCGGGTGGTGGTCGTCGGCGGCGGACTTCTGGGTCTCCAGGTCGCCCGCGCACTCAGTATCCGGGGCCTCCAGACAGAGATCGTCGAGGGTGGTGAACACCTGCTGCGCAGCCAGGTCGGTGCCTCGGCCGCAGCGATCCTGGCCCGAGACCTGGCAAGACTCGGGACCACGGTCTACACCGGTGCCCGCGCCGTCCGGTTGTCCGACCACGGGCTCACTCTCGACAACGGTCACCTGCTGGAGACCGACCTCGTCGTGCTCGCTGCCGGCGGACGCCCCTCCACCGCACTGGCCCGTCGGGCAGGCCTCGACGTACGCCGCGGGGTCGTTGTCGACCACCAACTGCGAACCAGTGACGAGCGGATCCACGCGATCGGTGACTGCGCCCAGTACGGCCGCCAGGTGACCGGATTCGTGCCGCCTGCCTGGGAACAAGCAACGCTCCTGGCCCGACACCTGGGCGGCGAGGACATCGCCTACGACGGCGCCCGCACGGTCGCTCGTCTGCGCGCCACCGATCTTGACGTTGCCGTCCTCGGTGACCCGGAGCGCACCGAAGGCCGGGTCGTGGAGATCTCCAACCCGATCACCAGCAGCTACCGCCAGTTGGTCGTGCGCGAGGGGGTCATCGTCGGGGCCACCCTGGTCGGCGACCTGTCCGGGGTCGGTCTGATCACCCAGTACTACGACCGGCGCACTGTCCTGGGCCCTCGTGAGCCGGGGGACCTGCTGATGGCGAACCGCGCGGCATCCCCGGTGGTGCTCTCCGACGACGCCGAGGTCTGCGCCTGTGCAGGGGTCACTGCGGGCCGGATCCGCTCGTGCGCCTCGTTGGCGCAGGTGCGCGAGACCACCCGCGCCACCACCGGCTGCGGCGGCTGTGCCTCCCTCATCGACCAGTTGCTCGTTGCATCAACCCTGGAAGGAACTCCTCAATGAAGCCACACCTGCGACAGACCCTCGTGGTCGTCGGCCACGGCATGGTCGGCCATCGCTTCGTCCAGGCCGCGATCGAGCGCGGCCTGACCGAGACTCACGACATCGTGGTGATCGGCGAGGAGTCACGAGCGGCCTATGACCGAGTCGCGCTCACGTCCTTCTTCGAGGTCGGCGCCGACGCGCTGTCGTTCCTGCCGACGGGGGAGTACGACGACCCGCGGGTGCGGCTGCGGGTCGGGACCACTGCCGTGGGTCTCGACGTCGCGGCCCGGACCGTGACGCTGGCTGACGGCGAGGTCGTGGGTTACGACGAACTGGTCCTGGCGACCGGTGCCGCGCCCTTCGTTCCTCCGGTGCCGGGGCACGATCTGCCCGGTTGCTTCGTCTACCGCACCATCGAGGATCTCGAGGCGATCCGGGAGGCCTCGGAGACGGCCACAGTCGGAGCGGTGGTCGGGGGCGGGCTGCTCGGGTTGGAGGCTGCCAACGCGCTGGCCCAGATCGGGCTCGAGACCCATGTCGTCGAGATGGCGCCACGCCTGCTGGCCGTGCAGGTCGATGACGCTGGCGGCGCCACGCTGTCGCGCCACGTCGAGAAGCTCGGTCT
>JARICB010000112.1 GCA_029264225.1 Nocardioides sp.
TGGAGCCGCGATGACTCCTGGCGTCGCGGCCGCCGCCACCCAGCGGTTCGCAAATGTGAGTGCTGACACTGGTGGACCTTTCGAAAGAGGGTGATCTGCGACACCCTAACCCTGGTCCAGTCCACCCAGACCCGAACCTGCTGGCTCAGCCGGTCGTGCTGCGACGTTGCTGCCAGACCGCGCGGAAGAACTCGTAGCCCGACCACATGGTCATGACCACCGCACCGAAGAGAAGCACCTGGCTGGTGTAGAAGAGCACCTCGCCGAACGAACCCCACGCGTCGAAGGTGCCACCGTGGGCGTCACCGTGCGGTAGCGGCATCAGCAGCCCTGCGAGAGCGACGCCCTGCAACGTGGTCTTGACCTTGCCGCTCCAGGCGGCGGGGATGACGACCTGCTTGAGCACCGAGAGCCGCAACAGCGTGACCGACCATTCCCGGACCAGGACGATGATCGTGACCCACCACCAGATATCTCCGACGAGGGAGAGACCGATGAAGGCCATCCCGGTGATCGCCTTGTCGGCGATCGGGTCGGCGATCTTGCCGAAGTCGGTGATCAGGTTGTGTTTGCGCGCGAGGTCGCCGTCGATCTTGTCGGTGACCATGGCGAAGGCGAAGATCCCGAACGCGATCCACCGCCACATGGTGGAGTTTCCGTCGTCCTGGAGCAGCGCCCAGGCGAAGAAGGGCACCAGGACGATGCGCAGGGTGGTCAGCGCGTTGGCGATGTTGAAGTTGGAGACCTGGTGCTCGGTGGTCGTCATGCGTGATCTCCCAGCGCTCGCGCGATCAGGTCGACGCCTTCGGTGTCGATCACCTCGGCCCGGATCAGGTCGCCTGTCGTCGCCCCGAAGTCGCCCTCGAGGGTCGTGGTGCCGTCCACCTCGGGGCCTTGGTGGGCGGCTCGCCCTTCGGCGATGCCGTCCTCGACCGACTCGACGAGCACGGTCACGACTTCACCGATGCGCTCCTCGGCGCGCTGCGCGTTGAGTTCCTCCACCAGGGCGGTGACGTGCTCGGTACGCGCGCGCACCTCGTCGTCGTCCAGTTTGCCTTCGTAGGAGGCCGCCTCGGTGCCGTCCTCGTCGGAGTAGCCGAAGACGCCGGTGACGTCCATCCGGGCAGCCTCGAGGAAGTCGCACAGGGTCTGTAGGTCGTCCTCGGTCTCGCCGGGAAAACCGACGATCACGTTGGAGCGCACGCCGGCGGTGGGGGCCTTCGCACGGATCTGCTCGAGCAGGCCCAGGAAGCTCTCCGGGTCGCCGAAGCGACGCATCCGACGCAGCACACTGGCACTGGCGTGCTGGAAGGAGAGATCGAAGTAGGGCACCACTCCGGGGGTGTCGGCAATCGCCTCGATCAGTCCGGGGCGGGTCTCGGCCGGCTGGAGGTAGGAGACGCGCACGCGCTCGACGCCCTCGATGGCCGCAAGCTCGGGCAGCATCGTCTCCAGCAGTCGCAGGTCGCCGAGGTCCTTGCCGTAGGACGTGGAGTTCTCGCTGACGAGGAAGACCTCCTTGACACCCTGGGTGGCGAGCCACTGGGCCTCTTGCAACACGTCGCTCGGGCGGCGGCTGACGAAGGAGCCACGGAAGCTCGGGATCGCACAGAAGGAGCATCGTCGGTCGCAGCCGCTCGCCAGCTTCAGGGGGGCCATAGGACCGGCATCGAGACGGCGGCGTACGGCGCGGGGGCCGGTCGCCGGGGCACCCAGGCCGATCTCCGAGGTGTCGGCGTGGCCGGGCACCGAGATCGTCGAGGCGTCGCGCTCAACGGGCGAGATGGGCAGCAGCCTACGGCGATCACTCGGGGTATGGGCCTGGTGCTTCTCCCCCGCGACGATCGAGCGCAACCGGGCGGCGATGTCGGGGTAGTCGTCGAAGCCGAGGATGGCATCCGCCTCGGGCAGCGACTCGGCCAAGTCCTTGCCGTAGCGCTCGGCCAGACAACCGACGGCCACCACGGCCTGGGTCCTGCCGTGCTCCTTGAGGTCGGCCGCCGCAAGCAGCGTGTCGACCGAATCCTTCTTGGCCGCCTCGACGAAGCCACACGTGTTCACCACGACGGTGTCGGCGTCCTCAGGCTCGGAGACGAGCCGGAAGCCGTCGGCCTCGAGCCGTCCGGCGAGTTCCTCGGAGTCGACCTCGTTACGGGCGCACCCGAGGGTCACCACGGCCACGCTCATCGGCGGGGCGGCAGCGGCGGTGGTTGGGGGAAGGCCGGGATCGGCAGAAGTCGTCGTCATCGCAGGTCCGAGTATGCCGGGTCGGGGGCGCGCAGCCCTCTTCGTCGTGGCGTCAGCGAGCGACGAACGTGCCCTGACCGGCAACCCCGGGCTCGCCGATCGCCTTGGCGGCCTCGCCTGCCAGTGCGACCGTGACAGCCCCGTCGGTGGTTGCGATCCGCACCGGCGGCGCCGCGTCAAGCTCCTTGGTCTCCCCCGCGGCCAGGTTGGCCTTGAAGACGATGTCGCCGGCACCGTCGCGCACCACGACCCGGGCGCCGCCCGACGTGGCGGACAGCACTACCGGCACAGGATCGGCGAGCTTGGCCGAGCCGGCACCACCGGGGCCGCCCGACCCATTGAGCACCGGCGCGGAGCCGCGTAGCTCCGGCGGGGCATCCATCACCAGGCGGGCAACCGACCAGCACAGCACCAGCGCCATCACGATGGCGACCAGCAACGAGGCGTTCGGGCCACCGCGGGTGCTGCGGATGGAGCCGTTGGCTCCGGTCGCGAGCTCAGCCTCGAAAACTCGACGTGGGTTGATGTCGGCATGTGCGTAGCGCTCGGAGTAGGCAGCGAGCAGCGGTGTCGCGTCGACCCCGAGGATGCGGGCGAGGGTCCGGAGATGACCGCGGGCATAGAAGTCGCCACCGCACGGCACGAAGTCGTCGACCTCGATGGCCTCGATCACGTGCGGGCGGATGCGCGTGCGTTCAGCCAACTCCTCGACGCTGAGACCGAGCCGGGTGCGAGCGGCCGCAAGGTCCGGGCCGATGACCGGGTCGGACGCAGGCTCGACCTCGAAGTCGTCCAGGACGATCGGATCGACGACCTCACCCTGACGCGAGATCGGTCGCACCCGGTCACCCCAGACCTGGGTGTCCTCGACCAGGCTGACGCTGCCGGGGCGCCGTAGCTCGCGTCCCTCGAGGTCGTCGAGACCGAACGCATCGGCGGAGATGTCCTTGTGGACCTCACTACGAGCACCCGCTGTGGATTCACGCAGCGGGGCGGGAGTGGCGCTGGCCACCACCGACTCCTCGACCGACACCGGCCCGTCGAGGTCCTCGTCGTCGGCCTGCTCGACGTTGTCCAGGGCTGCGTCGTCGACGTATCGACGGGCAGGGAGCAGGGCCGAGAGCCGAGCGATCGCGGCACCGACGATCGGGCGCGGGTCGCGGAAAGATGCCTTGTCGGGCGTCTCGTCGGGGGTCTCATCGGTCTCGGTCTCCACCGAGGGCACGGAAGGTCCAGCGACGCCCTCGTCAGCGACCGACTGATCAGCACGTTCCACGCCTGAGTCGATCACCACGATGTCGGTGGACTGCCGGGCGACCCGCTCCAGTGCCAGGGCCAGATCGTCCCCGGCGCCGATCACCCGCGTCGAGAGACCGAGCGGCACGGCGAACGGTGCGCCATAGAGCCGGGTAGCGAGGCTGGCCTGAGCTCGACCCGCGCGGTCCAGCTCGGCGAGCAGCTTCTCCTCGTTGTGGGCGCTGATCACGAGCCGGCCG
>JARICB010000113.1 GCA_029264225.1 Nocardioides sp.
GATCCATAAGTGCACGCTACTCGTGGTGGGTGTTCCGGGGGGTTGGGCGTTGCTTCACCATGTTATGCAGGGAACTCGTCACTCTGCATGGCGTCGACGGTGTGCTAAGTGTCGGGTTCCCTACTCCGCATGGTGAAGCAACACAGCAGTGGGGAAGGCAGGCACGAGCCGAACGGGCAACTAGACCGCGGACGGGTCAGGAGCTGGCGATCGCTCGCATGGTCTTGTCGTGATCCGGGCGAATGTCGGAGAGGTCGTGGAGGAAACCGTCGGCCCACTTGGCGACGTCGTTCTCCACGACCGTCTTGCGCATCGCTCGCATTCGCCGGGTCGTCTCCTTGGGCTCGGCGTTGAACGCCTCCATGAGCGCGGCCTTCATGCCGTTGATGTCGTAGGGGTTGACCAGATAGGCCTGCCGGAGCTCGCGGGCGGCTCCGGCGAACTCCGAGAGCACCAGCGCGCCTGTGTCCTCGTAGCGGCAGGCGACGTACTCCTTCGCGACCAGGTTCATCCCGTCGCGGTACGGCGTCACGACCATGATGTCGGCGGCCCGGTAGAGCGCGGCCATCTCCTCGCGCGGGTAGGAGGAGTGCAGGTAGGAGATCGCTGGCCGGCCGATCCGACCGAGGTCGCCGTTGGTGCGCCCTACCAACCGGTCGATCTCGTCGCGCAGGATCCGGTACTGCTCGACCCGCTCGCGCGACGGAGTCGCTACCTGGACGAAGACGGCGTCCTCCACGTCGAGCGCGCCGTCGGCAATGAGCTCGGCGAACGCACGCAACCGTGCGTAGATGCCCTTCGTGTAGTCGAGCCGGTCGATACCGAGGAAGATCTTGCGCGGGCTCCCGAGCTCCTTGCGGATCTCGTCGGCGCGCGCCTGGACGCCCTCGTCGTGAGCGAGTTCGATGAAGCCGGCCGAGTCGATCGAGATCGGGAACGCCGCCGCCTTCACGGTTCGGCCGTCGGGCAGGTAGATGAGGTCGCGATGCGTCTTGTGCCCGACCCGCTGACGGACCAGGCGGACGAAGTTGCCGGCCCCGCCGGGGAGCTGGAAGCCGATCAGGTCGGCGCCCAGCATCCCTTCGAGGATCTGGCGTCGCCACGGCAGTTGGGAGAACAGTTCGGTCGGCGGGAAGGGAATGTGCAGGTAGAAACCGATGCGCAGGTCCGGTCGCAGCTCGCGCAGCATCTGCGGTACGAGCTGGAGTTGGTAGTCCTGTACCCACACGGTTGCGTTGTCTGCCGCTATCTCGGCCGCCCGCTGGGCGAAGCGCTGGTTGACCCGAACGTAGGAGTCCCACCACTCGCGGTGGAACTCCGGCTTGGCCACCAGGTCGTGGTAGAGCGGCCACAGGGTGCCGTTGGAGAAGCCTTCGTAGAACTCGGTGACCTCGTCGGCGCTCAGATGCACCGGCACCAGTTGCAGGCCGTCGTCGACGAACGGCTGCAGGTCGGCGTCGTCGGTGGCGCCCGGCCAGCCGATCCAGGCGCCGTCATTGGCGCGCATCACGGGTTCGAGGGCCGAGACCAGCCCGCCGGGGGAGCGTCGCCATCCGACGCTGCCGTCCGGCAGCACTACCCGGTCGACGGGCAGGCGGTTGGCCACGATTACGAGGTCGGCACGCCCTGGGGTGGTCACGTCGGCAGCCTAGCGTTTCTGCGGCGCCGCAACCCGAGGCTCGGCGCGGGCACTGCGACTCGCCGAAGCGAATGACATGAGTGTCGTTCTTCGCCTACAGTGTAGGGAGCAGGCAGCGAAGCGCCGCCACCACAGCAGGGCCAACCCAGGAGTCAACGGATGAACGCCGGAGCCGCATACGTCGGTCACGAGGGGGAGAGCACCCCCGGACTGAGTCAGCGCGACAGCGAGATCTTGGAGTTCGAACGTCACTGGTGGAAGTTCGCCGGCGCCAAGGAACAGGCGGTCCGGGAGAAGTTCGACATGGGCTCCACCCGCTACTACCAGGTGCTCAACGCCCTGATCGATCGGCCTGAAGCGCTCGAGGCCGACCCGCTGCTGGTTCGTCGCCTGCGCCGACTGCGCGCTTCCCGCCAGCGGCAACGCTCGGCTCGACGCCTCGGCTTCGAGATCTGACCCGCACCACATGCCCGGGGCTACTTCCCCCAGTGAGGCACCAATGACCAACACCTGCTCCCGACGTAACGAACGTGGCGTCGCCTTTCCCTCGCCGATCGTGATGCTCAGCATCGTCGCCGTCGCGATGGCCGGATTCGCGTTCGTTGCCACCAAGGATCGTCCTGTCGACGAGCGCCGGGTCACGACCACATCCGCGAGTCAGACCCCGGCGCCGGTGGCGACCGCGCCGGTCAGCCCGACCAAGACGCCCAAGCCCAAGCCCGTGATCAAGCGTGGCGAGGTCTACGTCGAGGTGTTCAACAACTCCGGCATCAAGGGGCTGGCCGCGACGACCGCCGCCAAGGCGACGCAGGTCGGCTGGCAGGTCGTCGGTGAGGACAACTGGTACGGCGTCATCCCGGCCTCGACGGTCTACTATCCCGAACGGCTCAAGGCCGCAGCCAAGCAGCTCGCCCTCGACCTCGGCATCTCCCGGACTGGGCTGGCCGTCGAGCCGATGAAGATGGATCGGCTGACGATCATCCTCACCGCCGACGCCGCCTGACGGCTGCTGACCGAGTCGAGCTCCGCACGTGATTGGGTGAGCGCATGGAGTTCACCTCCGCTGGGGCCCGCGATCGCTACGACCGGTTGGTCGCCAGACTGGACGAGGTCGTTATCGGGCTCGACTTCGACGGCGTCCTGTCCCCCATCGTCGAAGACCCGGATCAAGCCCGTATCCATGTCGATGCCGCGCAGGTGCTTACCGGCCTGAGCGACCTCGTCCGCGCAGTCGCCGTCATCACCGGGCGTCCCGTTCGGCAGGCGCTCGACCTCGGCGATCTCGCCGAGCTCGGAGACGCGATGGGCGAGCACGGCACTGAACTGTTCGTGCTCGGCCAGTACGGCAACGAGCGCTGGTCCTCGACCGACCACCGGTTCGTCTCCCCCCGACCTCCTGAAGGCCTGGCCTCTTTCGAACGCGAACTGCCAGCACTGCTGCGTCGTCACGGCGCCAGTGAGGCCTTCGTCGAGAAGAAGGGCCTGGCCGTCGCGGTGCATACCCGCCGTCTCAGTGAGGCCTACGAGACCTTCGAGCGGCTGCTGTCGCCGATGACCGACCTTGCCCACGCACATGGACTGATGGTTGAGCCCGGCCGCAACGTGATCGAGGTGCGTGCCCAGGGGATGCACAAGGGGCACGCCGTCCGTGCGCTGGCCAGCGAGCAGCAGGCTGGCGGATTCTTCTTCGCCGGTGACGACCTCGGCGACCTGGAAGCCTTTGAAGCGGTCGCCGAGCTTCGTAGGCAGGGACTGGCGACGCTGCTGGTGTGCGCCGCCTCCGACGAGCAGTCGGCGTTGATGCCGCTCGCCGACGTGATCGTGCCAGGACCCGACGGCGTGCTCGACCTGCTGCGCCACCTTGCTGCCGACGCACGAAGCTGAGCCCATGGGCGCGGGTCACGGACACGGCGACATGCACGCCGGTGCGCGACATCGCTGGCGACTGGGGGTCGCCTGCGCCCTGGTGGCTTCCTTCTTCCTGGTCGAGGTCGTCGTCGGGTGGGTCTCGGGTTCGCTGGCGTTGCTCTCCGATGCCGGACACATGGCCGCCGACGTGGTCGCGCTCAGTGCGGCACTGGTTGCCACTCGGATCGCTACCCGTCCCGACACCACGGGGCGGCGTACGTTCGGCTCCTATCGGGCCGAGGTCTTCGCCTCGGGGTTGACCGTGCTGCTGATGCTCGGGACGGCCGTCTACGTCACCGTCGAGGCTGTACGCCGCATCGGCTCCGCGCCAGATGTCGCCGCACGGCCGATGCTGGTGGTCGGTGCGATCGGTCTCGTAATCAATGCGATCGCGCTCCTGCTGCTCCGCGGCGGCGCCGGCGAGAGTTTGAACGTGAAGGGCGCCTACTTCGAGGTGCTTGCCGACACCGTCGGCTCGATCGGGGTGATCGCGGCGGGCGCGCTGGTCTCCGTCACGGGTGACGGCTGGTGGGACACCGTTTTCGCGCTGGCGATCGCCCTCTTCGTCGCCGTGCGCGCAGTTGTGCTCGGACGCGAGGTGCTGGCAGTGCTGGGCCAGCACGCACCGGCCGGGTTGGCGCCCGCCGACATCGAGGCCTCACTGCTCAATGTCCTTGGCGTCGAGGGTGTGCACGACCTGCATGTGTGGACCCTGACCTCCGGGATGCACGTCGCCACCGCCCATCTGCTTGTCGCCGAAGGCAGCACCGCCGGCGTACTCGCCGCAGCCAGCGGCGTACTGCGGGCCGACTACGGCGTCGAGCACGCAACGCTCCAGGTGGAGACGCCGACGTCGCAGTGTGAGCGGACCTCCTGGTGAGTGTCCAACATGTGGACCTGATGTGCACATGCTGAGACGGTCTGCCTAGTCTGAAGACCTCATCACGAGGGACTGAGGGAACGGCCCGTTGAAGTCCCGGCAACCGCCGCGAACCTCCTGTTGCGCAAGCGACAGTCGCGGAAACGGTGCCAATTCCGTCCCGATGCGAAAGTCGCCCGGGGTCGATGAGAAGGAGGACTTCGATGACTGTCGTTGCAGAAAACCCGGCCCGGACCACCCGCAAGCCCCTTCGCGCAGGAGCCTTCGGCCACGCGCGGGTGCTGGCCTGTCGTGAATGTGGCCACGAGGTCGATCTGGGTCCCCACTATGCGTGTCCGGAGTGCTTCGGACCTCTCGAGGTCTCCTACGACTTCCCGGCCGTGACCCGCGAAGAGATCGCCGCCGGACCGGCCAACATCTGGCGCTACAAGGCGCTGCTCCCGGTCCCGAGCGACATCGAGGAGAGCCCCAACACCGAACCCGGCTTTACCCGGTTGCTCAGGGCCAACAACCTCGGCGCCACGCTCGGTATCGACAACCTGTGGGTCAAGGACGACTCGACCAACCCCACGAACTCCTTCAAGGACCGCGTCGTCGCCTGCGCCCTGAGTGCGGCCCGCGAATTCGACGCCAAGGTCTTCGCCTGCCCTTCGACCGGCAACCTGGCCAACGCCGTCGCCGCCGCGGGCGCCCGGGCGGGGATCAAGACGGTGGTCTTCATCCCCAGCAACCTGGAGAAGCCCAAGCAGATCAACTCGGCCGTCTACACCGACTCCCTGGTGGCCGTTGACGGCAACTACGACGACGTCAACAAACTTGCCTCCGAGATCGCCGGCGAGGAGGAGGGATGGGCGTTCGTCAACGTCAACGTCCGCCCGTTCTACGCCGAGGGCTCCAAGACCCTCGGCTACGAGATCGCCGAGCAGCTCGGTTGGCGACTGCCCGACCAGGTCGTCATCCCGGTCGCGTCCGGCTCCCAGCTGACCAAGGTCGACAAGGCCTTCCAGGAACTCATCACCCTCGGCCTCGTCGAGGACAAGCCCTACAAGGTGTACGGCGCGCAGGCGACCGGCTGCTCACCCGTCTCGGTGGCCTACAAGGTCAATACTGACGCGATCCGGCCGGTCAAGCCCGACACCATCGCCAAGAGCCTGGCCATCGGCAACCCCGCCGACGGGATCTACGTGCTCGACGTCTGTCGACGTACCGGTGGCGCGGTTGAGGACATCAGCGATGAGGAGGTGCGCGAGGGCATCGTGCTGCTCGCCCGCACCGAAGGGATCTTCACCGAGACCGCCGGTGGTACTACCGTCGGAGTCCTGAAGAAGCTGGTGGAAACGGGCCAGCTCGACACCACCCTCGAGACCGTGGTCATCAACACCGGGCACGGCCTCAAGACCCTCGATGCGGTGTCCGATCGGGTCAGCGCTGTGGCCACCATTGCGCCCACCTACGCCGCGTTCGCTGCCGCCGACCTCGTCTGACCTGTCCCCACCAAGGAGTCCTCCATGAGCATCTCGGTCCGAGTTCCCACCATCCTGCGCACCTACACCGACGGCGAGTCCGAGGTCACCGCTGCCGGTGACACGCTTGCCGCCGTACTCGACGACCTCGACGCGAAGTACGCCGGGATCAAGGGCCGCATCCTCGACGAGGCCGGCAACCTGCGCCGGTTCGTCAACGTCTACGTCGGCAACGAGGACGTGCGCTTTCTCGACAACCTGGACACGCCCACCCCCGACGGCACCCAGATCTCGGTCATCCCCGCCGTCGCTGGCGGCTGATGCAACCGCTCGACCGACCCGACCGAGCTGCTTCTGTCTGGAGAACTCGGTCGTGCGTACCGTCGTACGCCACGGCAAGGTCAGGGCCGCCCACGATGATCCGCGACGCCCGAGCAAGCGCCGATTCGGTCACGGGGGAGTACAGCCCCCGCGGCATCCCCAAGTCGTGCGCCTCTGGCGACGCTGACCAGACTTACGGAGCGCGTACGTCGATCAGTGCGGCGTTGCCGCGCCGGTCGATCCGCACCTCCGCGATCGCACCGTCGCGCAAGATCGCGTCCATGGCCGCAGCCTCATCCTGCGGTAGGAACAGGCTGTCTATCCCGCACTCGAGCTGCCAGCCGTCGCGGCAGGCCAGGTAGAGGGTGTCTCCCTCCGGACGATCGGCAAGGAACTCCTCGGCCACCATCACGCCGTTCTCCTCGACGAGAGTGACGTAGACCGGGCGATTGTCGTCGTAGCTCTCGTGGTCGCCGGCGCGCTGGAGACCGGGATAGTCCAGCGTGACGTAGGCGCCCCGGAACGGGTCGATCGGGTCGAGTGGGGCCACCATGAACTCGTAGGTCTCGCCCGTGAAGCGGGCCATCAACTGGGGGGCGACCGCGGTGGTCACGAGCGCGGCCTGCACGACGGCGACGAGCGCCAGGGTAGTGAGCTTGTTCATCGGTTCGCTCCTTCGGTGTCAGCGTCCTCGAGGGAGGCGGCGATTCCGCGCCGGGCCCGGTCGAAGAGGAATCCGGTGGCCAAGAAGACCAGTCCGAGCACGACGAAGAGCCAGGCGCCCTGCACGATCGCGGCGAAGACCGCAAAACTCTGGAACGTAGTGAAGATGACCAGTCCGCCCATGGCGATGACCGTCAGCACCGGGTTGTCGCGCAGGGTGCCCAGGGCCACCAGCGCCACCGCGAGGGCGACGAAGGCGATCACGCCGGCGGCGGCATGTGCCCAGTCGACGAGCCCGATCGAGTCGGTGTCGGTGCCGGTGTCCCACAGCACCATCAGCGTGGCGACGCCCAGCACCCCGAACGCCACGAGTGGCTCGAGCCGGGCCCGACCGCGCGCCACGACGAGCGCGACCCCCGCGATGACCACGGCAGCAACGAGCGAGGCGATGAGCCAGCCGCTCCAGTGGAATCCTTCGGTCGTCGTGTAGGGCACGGCGGCGATGAACAGGCTGATCATTCCCAGGAACGCCCCCACGGAGCGCCAGACCTGACCGAAGCGGGTAAGGCCGCGGTCGTGGATGACGGCCAGGGAGATGGCAGCGACTCCCGCCGTACCAAATCCGACGACTGCCCCAGCCACGCTGCCGTCGTCCCAGAGTGGTTGGCCGATCCACCAGACCACGCCGGTGACGACGCCGACGATCAGCGGCATCAGGGCCCGGAAGGCGTAGGCGTGGACCAGAGCGCCAGCGGCCCAGAGGCCGATCAGGCCGGGCGAGAAGGCGGGCACCTGCAGCGACTGTGCGGCCTGGAAGATGGTGGCGCCGAAGGCCAGGGCTGCCATCAGACGTAGAGCCCCCTGGGCTGCCCGGCTCGGGTGCAACAGCTCGCTGGCGGCGAGCAGACCCAGCCAGATAAGGGCCACGACGGCGAAGCGCAGCAGCGGCGGCAACTGATCGAGGTTGGCGGCCACCAGCCAGATCAGGCCGATCCCGACGAATCCGGCGCCCAGCAACAGCAGGAGGCGTCCGAGGGAGAACGTGCGATGGCGCTGACCCGCATCGACGTAGCGTGCGGAGATGACGTGGGCGGTGGCCGGATCGACGATGCCGTCGCTCTGCCAGTCGGCGAGCTCGCGGCGGAGCCAGCGGTACTGATCGCTGCTCACCGGGCGTGGGTGGGTGGTGTTCATGGGGGCCATCGTGGCGGCTAGCGCCGATCTTCGCCTGAGTACGCGCCACCAGATGGGCCACAGGATTCACTCAGCCTGTCCGGATGCTCACCACCGCGCTTGCTCCTGGGCTCGCGGCGGAGGCTGCGCATGGCGGCACTCTGCGTGCGGCGCGTCGGACGACCAGAAGTCGGGTCGTCGACCCGGTGACACGCTCAGCTGTCGGCGTACGACGAAGTTGTGGTCGTTCAACACGCCGCAGTTAGGGTTCGCCTCGTGCCACTTCGTCGCTCAGCCGCTGCCGTCGTACGTCGCCTGACTGGCCGGAGCCAACCGGACCCGGCACCCGCGCCGGTCGACCCCAGCACCGACCCCAGCGCCGACCCCAAGGCCGAGCGCCGCCGCCGGCTGATGTCGCTCGACCTGACGGAACTGGCCGTCGAGTTCGGCACCGACAAGTGGGGCGTGCACCGCTACACCCCGCACTACCAGCGGCACCTGGAACATCTGCGCGGCAAGAAGTTCGTGCTCCTGGAGATCGGCATCGGGGGCTACAGCCGCAAACGCCGCAGTGGCGCCTCGTTGAAGATGTGGCGCTGGTTCTTTCCCAAGGCACGCATCGTCGGTCTTGACATCGAGGACAAGTCGTTCCTCGACGGCGGTCACATCGCGACCTATCTCGGCGACCAGACGGATCCGGTGATCCTGAAGCGGATCATCGCCGAGGAAGGGGCGCCGCTGGTCGTCATCGACGACGGCAGCCACATCCCGTCGCACGTGCGGACGACGTTCGCGACCCTGTTCCCGTTGCTGCCCGACGGGGCGATCTACTGCATCGAGGACATCCAGACCTCCTACTGGCCGGCCTGGGGCGGGGCCCTGGATCCCCGCGCGCCGGGCACCTCGATGGATCTCGTCAAGGACCTGATCGACGGTCTCAACCACGAGGAGTTCCTGGTCGAGGGCTACGAGCCGACCTTCACCGACACCCACGTCAGGGCGGTGCACTGCTATCACAACCTGGTCGTCATCGAGAAGGGCGACAACGTGGAGGGCAGCAACCGCGACACGGCCGCCCACTCGTTCCACGGCAGCAACGACGACCCGTCGGCCGACACATGAGCGTGCTGCTCGTCACGAGCTCCAACTGGCCAGCCGGCGAGCCCGGAGCCGCGGCCATCGACAACGCCCTCGCCGAGCGAGGGATCGAGAGCCGCTGGGTGGTCTGGGACGACCCGCACGTGGACTGGCGTGGCGCCTCGCTGATCGCCGTCCGTTCCACCTGGGACTACATCGCCCGCCCGCAGGAGTTCCTCGCCTGGGCCGGGTCGCTGCCGCAGGAGCGGCTGCTCAACG
>JARICB010000150.1 GCA_029264225.1 Nocardioides sp.
TACCACTGCCAGTTGGTGTTGGTGACGAAGGAGACGGCTGTGTTGAAGGCGCCATCGGCCGGCAAACCGGGGAATCCGAGGGACAGTGGCAGGAAGGCCTGCACGCGGCCCAGGGCATAGAGGGCGAGCAGGCTGACCAAGGAGAAGCCCAGCACCGAGGTGAGGTAGTTGCGCCAGTGCTGATCGGCGTCCTTGTCGACGCCGACGGCGCGATAGATGACGCGCTCGGGGGCGAGGTGTCGCGGTGAGGTGTAGACGTAGGCCAGGTAGCGGCCGAGCATCGGTGCGGTCAGCGCCAGCAGCGCAACGAGCGCACCGATCTGCAGCACCGCGGGCAGCACGGCGCTCACCTGTCGAGTCGCTTGGCGAACAGGGCAAGACCGACGAAGAACAAGACGGCGATGAGGGGATATATGAGATCTGGCATGGCGCCAGTAGATGCCTGCCGAGCGTCGTGCCGACCCGGTCTTTACGCTCCCTTGACGCTGTGACCGACAGGCTTGATGCAGCCCTGACTACCCGCGCGAGCCGGCCTCGTTGAGCTCGGCTCCGGGCTCGACGACCTCGTAGGCGCTCGGCTCGTCGACGGCGTTCATCATCAGTGGCTGGATGAACATCTTTGACTCATACGACGACAGCGCACGCCGATAGCTGCCGACGTTGCGCCAGCGCGTGCTCAGCACCCACAGGTCCGGATCGTCGATGTTGCGCCCGACCTCACCACCCAGGAAACCCACCTGGCCAGCCAGGATCTGGCGGGCCTGTTCCAGACCGGTCCGCAACTCTTCGGGGCTGACTGCGGAGGAGACGCGGAGACGGGTCACGACGAGCATGGTCCCCACCTTAGGCAGTCCTGGTCACCGTGGGGCCGCGGGCCTGAAGTTGACAATGGTTCTCATTCGCAGTGAGAATCGTTCTCATGTTGGCTCCGCGACACCTCCCTCTTGCAGCGCTCGCCGGCTGCGCCCTGGTGCTCACCGGGTGCACCTCTGAGCCCGGAGGGGATGTCCCGCGGGTCGCCGCTGCCTTCTACCCACTTGCCTGGGTCAGCGAGCAGGTCGCCGGCGACCACGCCGACGTCGTGAACCTGACGACCCCCGGCCGCGAGCCGCACGACCTGAGCCTGGGCATCAAGGAGACAGCCGACCTCGACCGCGCAGACCTGGTCGTCTTCGAGCACGAGTTCCAGCCGGCTGTCGACAAGGCCGTGGCCGCACTGAGCAGCGGCTCGGCTGCGCTCGACGTCGCCGAGGTCATCGACCTCACGCCCCTGAGCGAACACGACCACGGCGACACGGAGGTAGGCCATGACCACGGCGACCTGGATCCACATTTCTGGCAGGACCCGCTGTTGATGGCCGAACTGGCCGGTCACGTCGCCGAGCGACTCAGCACCCTTGACCCGGACCACACCGAGGACTACACGCGCAATGCCGCGATGCTGGCCGCACAACTCAAGGCCCTCGATCGGGAGTACGCCGAAGGGCTGGCCTCCTGCGAACGCGACACCGTCATCGTCACCCACGACGCCTTCGGCTACCTCGAACGCTATGGCCTGCACTTCGAGTCGATCGTCGGCCTCTCCCCCGACGCCGAGGCCACCCCCGCTGCGGTCGGTCGACTCCAGCAACTGATCAACTCCGAGGGCCTCACCACGGTCTTCTCCGAGCGCCTTGCCAGCACCGCCATGGCCGAGTCCCTGGCTCGCGACACCGGTGTCACCACCGCCGTGCTCGACCCGATCGAGGGACCTGGCGAAGGTGCCGACAGCGGTGAGTACCTGAGGCTTATGCGAGACAACCTGGCCGCACTCAAGCAGGCCAACGGATGCTGAACATGCAAGGCGACCCCGTCGTGGAAGCAAGCGATCTGGCCGTGGCCATCGGTGGCCGCCCCGTGCTGCGTGGCATCAACCTGACGGTGCGCGACGGCGAGTTCGTGGCCCTGATGGGTGCGAACGGCTCGGGCAAGTCGACGCTGGTCCGCGCCCTGACCGGCCTACGGCCCGTGACGTCGGGCCGGGTCCGACTGTTCGGCACCCCGCTTGAGGACTTCCACCAGCGTGAGCGCATCGGCTACGTGCCGCAACGCGCCAACGCCACCGGTGGCGTGCCGGCCAGCGTTCGCGAGATCGTGGCCTCCGGACGACTGACAAGACGCAGCATGTTCCGTCCGGCAGGCCGGGCCGACCGGGCAGCCGTGGAGAGCGCGCTCGACGTGGTCGGGCTGCGTGAACGAGCCGACGCCGGCATCTCGACACTTTCGGGGGGTCAGCAGCAGCGGGTGCTGATCGCTCGCGCCTTGGCCGGGGACCCCGACCTGTTCTTCCTCGACGAGCCGACGGCCGGTGTCGACCTGCCCAGCCAGCAGGCACTGGCCCGGGCCTTACGGATCCTTTCCGAGCGGGGGGCCACGATCGTGCTGGTCGCCCACGACCTTGGACCTCTGGCCGATCTGATCGACCGGGCGGTGGTGATGCTCGACGGCCGGATCGACTACGACGGCCCGCCCCTGGACGAGGAGGCTGTGCACGGCCACCACCATCCGGTCCCGGCCAGCCACGACCACGTGCCGCACGTCGCCTCGCCGTTCGACGATCTGGAGGGCGGGCGATGAATCTTATGGACCTGCTCTCCCTCCCCTTCATGCAGCGGGCACTCCTCGCCGGGCTGCTGACCGGCCTGGCCGCCCCCGCGATCGGCACCTACCTGGTGCAACGACGCTTGGCACTGCTGGGCGACGGCATCGGCCACGTCGCGGTGACCGGCGTCGCGATCGGCCTGCTGACGGGCACCTCGCCGACCTGGACGGCGGTCGTGGCCGCCATCTTGGGTGCGCTCCTGATCGAGGTGATCCGAGAACGTGGCCACACCAACGGCGACGTGGCGCTCGCACTGCTGTTCTACGGTGGGCTCGCGGGCGGCGTACTCATCACCGGCCTCGCCGGTCAAGGGGCCGCACGTCTGCAGGAGTACCTCTTCGGGTCGGTCACCAGCCTGGTTGCTGCCGACGTGTGGTTCACCGCCGCACTCGCGGCCGTGGTGCTGGTGATCGCTCTTGGCCTGATGCCGCGTCTGTTCGCAGTGGCCTCCGATCCCGACTTCGCTCAGGTAGCGGGTCTCAGCGTGCGCGGCTACAACCTGCTCGTCGCCGTGCTGGCCGCGGTCACCGTCACTGTCGCCATGCGCACCGTCGGGTTGCTGCTGGTCTCCGCGCTGATGGTGGTGCCGGTCGCTGCCTCACAGCAGTTGGCGCGCTCCTTCAAGACCACGCTCTTTGGCGCCATGGGCGTCGGCGTGGTCGCCGCCGCAGGTGGACTGCTGCTCAGCGCCGCCACGTCCCTCCAGTTCGACCT
>JARICB010000169.1 GCA_029264225.1 Nocardioides sp.
CGGTCCGCGCAGCCAGCATGCGCGTGAGGTTCACCGTCTCGGTCGCGCCGGGCGCTACCCGGATCTCGTCGCCGTCGGCGGGACTGAACTCGCTCTCCTTGGTGACGACCTTGAGCCCCACTCGCGCCTCGCTGTCTCCGGGGTTGGCCAGCACGAGCACCCGCTCGCCGCGCTTGCCACCCAGGCCGAGCAGGTAGGCCGAGGCCACTGGCTCGGCCTGGGCCGGCAGCCAGTCCTGGCTGGTGTCCCCGCGACCGAGTTCGTCGACCCGATCCACGACGTCGACACCGAGACGGCCCCGGGAGATCAGCACTCGCAGCGCGAGCTCGTCGCGCGTCGGCACCACCTCACCCAGGTCGAAGTCCATGGTGTGGCCGCCGGGCACCGTGACGCCACGCAGAGCCGGTACGTCGATCGGGCCATCGGGTCCGAGCACCGTCACGTCCGCCACGGCGCGACCGCCGTCGGGGTTGACCAGGCGCAGGGTCGAGGAGTGTTCGGGGCCGGCCCCGACACCGGTGAACCATTGGTCAGGCGCCGGTGCGGTGCAGGGCACAGCGGCGCCGGCACCGTAGCGAACACCGACAAGCCCAGCGGCGAGAGCATCCTCGGCCTGAGCGACCAGCGCCTTCCGGGTCCCGGTGCGCGTCGTGGCAACGATATCGATGCTGCCGCTGGTGGGGAGGCGGGTAGCGACCTCACCCGTCACACCGTTGGCGTTGGCCAGGGCCACGGTGGAGGCGCCCTCCCCGCCGTTCAGCGCGGCCGAGCAGACCAGCGTGGCGCGCTGGAGCGGGGCCTTCGACGGGGCGTGGACGGTGGGGGCGTCGTCGACCGGCCCCACCAGCGCGAGGGCGCCCACCGTCAGCAGCGGCAGCAGCACGGCAAGGATCTCCAAGATCTCTGGTCGTCGGCGTGCCACCTTGCTCGTCCGCCTGCCAGGCGCGGGTCGGGGTGACAGGCCGCTCGGTGCTGGCTGATCAGTCATCGCGTGCCTTCCGCAGGGTCGGGGCCGCGAGCACCAGGACCACCACGATGGCGAGTCCCTGCACGAGGAGCAGCAGGCTGCGGAGCACGCTCGTGCGGGTCTCCACGTCGACGGCCGTCAGTGGCCGGTCGACCTGCCAGGCGCGGGTCGACCGGTTCTCGGCGCTGGCCTCGACCAGGCCCGAGGTGGCGTCGAGCGCCGCGGCGATGCGGCCGTCTGCGGGGGCCGGCAAGACGACGTATTCGATGCCGGCCTCGCCCAGCGCCTTGACGACGGTCGGGGTGGGCGCGGAGACCAGGCGGCGTACCTGCGCGTCGAAGTCGGTGTCGAAGTCGCTCAGGGCCAGGATCTCGTCCTCCCCGAGGGTGATGCCATCACCGCGGCGAATGCGGTAGTCGAGACCCTCCTCGATCGAGCCTCGGAGCACCAGAACGCCGTGCTCGGCACCGAGCTGCGAGCTCTGCTCCATGTAGGCCGGCACCACTGCCTGCTCGCTGCGGGTCAGGGCGTCGTCCTGGTCGATCAGCCACCAGCCGAGCCCACCGATCGGCACGGCGGCGGCGATCAGTGCCAGCACGCCCGCCACCAGGCGCTGTCCAGCGGCGTAGCGGCGCTGGGGCCCTTCGCGCAGTCGCCGGAGGTAGCCGCCTGCCCCGATCACGGTGGCGATCACCGCGACCCCTTGGAGGATGATCACGAACAGACCGAGACTCGGTCGGGTCTCGATGGCCGGCAGGGAGAGCCGCACGAAGGCCAACCCGGCGGCTACGACGGCCGCAGCCAGCGCGACCAGCCAGCAGATCACCACCGGCACCCGGGTCGAGCGAGGCACGAGTGCCAGCACGGCGAGGACGGCCAGCAGCAGACCGAGCCACGACGGGGCACCCAGGTCGCCGAGTCGCCCGGTCACCAGCGCAATGAAGTCGACTCGGTCTCCGGGCAGTCGACCGGCCTCCAGCAGCAGACCCTGGGCGGAGCCGGTGGTGATCAGCGGCACCAGCCAGGGCGCCAGCAGAACGGGTACGGCGAGGAGTGAGACCACCGGCGGACCCCAGCTGTGCCGGTCCTTGAGCAGGCTGGGCGAGACCACGGCCGCGGCTCCCAGCACGATGGCCGCCGACAGCACCCCGAAGAGCCACACCCCGGGCACGAAGGCCGCACCGAGCGCCAGCAACAGGGCGGTGCGCCAGGCGGCCCGCCAGCGTCCGTCCTGCTCCGGGTCGGCGAACCCCAGTGCAGCCCGGGCGATCCAGGGCAGCAGGGCGGCCACGGCGACCGTGCCGAACCGACCCTCGCCCCAGGCGCCCGAAGTCGCCGGCACCAGCGCGTAGGTGATCGCGCCCCACACGTGCAACCAGCGCGGCAGGTCGCGGGAGTCGACGAGGTGCCCGACCACCCGCAGCAGCCGCCAAGCACCCCAGGCGGCGAACGGAATGGCGAGCAGCATCAGTGCGGAGATGACGGCACCGGAGCTGCCCCCGAGCAGGGTGCCGAACAGTGCAAAGACCAGCACGTAGGCCGGTGCGGGGACGTCGGTACCGGTTCCCAACGGGTGTCGCGCCTCGACGTGGAGTCGCCACCAGTCGCCGGCATCGAGCGGCACGGGCGAAAGGGCCCCACCTGTCAGAGGGCCGAAGGCAGTACGGGCGCAGACGATCGCCAGGATCGCGAAGATGGTGAGCACGACGGCAACCGGGTTGGTCACGAACCGGACGACGAGCCCGCTGTCCTGGGGGAACTCGTCCTCCTCGTCGGGCCGGGTCGAGGAGTCACGCCCGAGGCTCAGAGCGGGCGCACTGGCAGCGGCCTTTGCTGCTCGCCGACGCTCGGCGACGTCGCTGGCCTGGCTGGTGGCGGCGGCGGCGAGGTCGACCAGGAAGTCGAGCCCGTGCCGGTAGGGCAGCCACGCGGGAGCCAGCAGGGAGCGCACGTCGACTGGGCTCTGCGTACGGCGATCAGCCCGCTCCCGTCGTGCCGAGAGGACCTGGCCGGGGCGTGCGTAGATCGACAGCACGGCAGCAAGCTCGTCCGCGGCCTCACCGACCGCACGGACCGTCAGGAAGCCGAGCACGCGCAGCAGCGAACCCATGAACAGTCGGAGCGCCTGCCAGGGCAACCGGCGCCCGGGGGTGTTCGCCAAAACGGTGAACAGGGCCGCGCGTCGCTCCTGGTAGTGCGTATGCCGGCCCGTGAGTGCGGTTCGGCGCAGACCGCGGTGGGCGGCCTCGGCGTGGAAGACAACGGCCTGCGGGATGACGTAGATCTCATGGCCGGCTGCGGCCGCGCGCCACCCGAAGTCGATGTCGTTGCCGAAGATGGGCAACTCGTCATCGAAGCCGCCGAGGGCCTCGAAGACCCGGCGGCGTACGAGCATCCCGGCCGAGTTCAGCGCGAGCACCCGGTGCGGCTCGTCGTGCTGACCCTGGTCGTACTCACCGCGCTCAAGACCGGTCTCACGGTGCCCGGTGGCGGTAATGGTCAGGCCCACCTCGAGCAGGCGGCGCAGCGAGGGCCACTCTCGCAATTTGGGGCCGAGGATGTCGGCGTCGGGATATTCCTCGGTCGCCAGGGTCAGGGCGAGCAGCGCTTCGGGGTCGGGGTTGGCGTCGTCGTGCAACAGCCAGATCCACTCGTCAGCCTCTGACGGGAGTGGTGGCAGCGCCGCCAGTGCGGCGCGCAC
>JARICB010000178.1 GCA_029264225.1 Nocardioides sp.
GGGAGCAGTACTGCTCAGGCAACGCGCTCGTCCGCGTCGTCCGGCGGCGCATGCTCGAGCAGCCGTCGCTGCTCGACGACGTGACGCGCGGCAATCACGATCTCGTCACCGGCCCGATGGTCACCGAAGCCGCTGCGGCCGGCGACCTGGTTGCCGCCCAGGCGTTCGAGTCGGTCGGTGAGTGGCTGGGGGTCGGGGTGGCGAACCTGGTGGCCGCGATCGACCCAGAACTCGTGGTCATCGGAGGTGGCGTCTCGGCCGCGGGGGAGCGGCTCCTCGAGCCCGCCAGAGCCGCGATGGGGCGCTCGCTCGTGGGCGCGGCACACCGCGTCGTACCGCAGATCGTGGCGGCGAACCTGGGACCCGAAGCGGGGCTCGTAGGTGCTGCCGTGGCCGCCCGACAGGCTGGGGCGACTCAGCGTCGGACGTAGTCGGGGACCAGTTCCTGGGCGAGCTGCTCGAGAAAGAGACCGACGTCGGTAACGATTCCCCTGACCTGGCTCGAACCCCGGTCGGCGAGCTTGGTGACGGTGGCCGGGTTGATGTCGACGCACACCAGGGGGATGGACGCCGGGAGGATGTTGCCGGTGGCGACGGAGTGCAACATCGTTGCCACCATGAGGCAGAAGCCGACGTCTGCCAGCCCGGCGCGCATGGCGCGCTGCCCGTCGAGTACGTCGGTATAGACGTCGGGCAGCGGACCGTCATCGCGAACCGAACCGACCAGCACGAAGTGCTTCTCGTGGGTGACGAGGGCGTGCATGATGCCGCCGGTCAGCACCCCGTTGTCGACCGCCGCTTTGATCGAGCCCTCCTTGCGGATGGTGTTGAGGGCCCGGATGTGGTGCTCGTGGCCGTGCTCCACGCCGCGGCCCATCGCCAGGTCGACACCCAGGCTGGTGCCGTAGAGCGAGGACTCGATGTCGTGCGTGGCGAGGGCGTTGCCGGCGAAGAGAACATCGACGAAGTCGGCGTTGACCATGGCCACCATCGCTTGGGACGCGCCGGTATGGACGACACCCGGACCGCCGACCCACAACACCTTCTTGCCAGCTGCCTTGGTCTCCCGGATGCTTTCGGCCACCTGTCGCACCAGCAGCGCCTGTGGTTTCTCGCTGGAGACGTCCGACTCCATGAACCCGAAGGAGTCGCCGCCTTTGTCGATCACCGGCACGTGGACCTTGATGCCGGAAGCACCCGTCACGACCTGCATGCCGATCCGCACATCCGACATCGGCAACGTGTAGACGCGTTCGCCTTCGACGATCAGACCGCAGTCCATCTCGGGGTTCTCCACGGTGAACCAGCGGCCGCCGAGACGGACCTGGGTCGCCAGGTTGGTGGTGGAGTAGAAGCCATCGGGGAAGACCCCGTCCATGTCGGCGACTCCTACGCTGGCCTCGCCGGGATCGATCTGGTTGACACCGCGGGTCTGGAGGCGCATCAACAGACGCTGGAGTGCCTCGTCGTCCTCGGCAGTCACCAGGATCGTTGCCCGACTGGTGTCGCTGGCCTCGTGGCCGACATCGAAGCCGTCAATGACGTAGTCGGCGCCGTACTCCCGGATGTCCTCGAGGATGTGGGACAAGATCCCGCTGTCCATCAGGTGGCCGGTGACCTGGACGCTCTCGCTCACACTCACGCCGCCGACTGTAACCGGCCGCACCAGCGGCGGGAACAGCTAGATCCGGGACCCGTCGTCCCAGGGCTCCCGGGGGTGCTGGGACATGGTGGAGACCAGGTAGAGGAAGCCCCCGACGAACCAGCCAACGAGCAGGTAGTCCAGCGCGGTCGGCAGGTCGAACCGGACGAGCAGCATCATGACCGCCAACGCCGGTGCGAGAACGATTCCACCCCAGGCCAGTCCGCGTAGACCCCGCGGTATCGGGACCGGTGGTGGAGGTGGCGGTAGGTAGCGTTCTTCCCGGTCCGGGCTGGCGATGTCCGGCACCGGGTCGTCGAGCGTCGGGTCGTCGAGCACCGGGTCGTCGAGGTCGAGCTCGACAGGAGTGGGTTCCTCGAGCGCCGGCCGGTCGCCGTAGTTGTCGACGATCGCCTGCCACGCCTCCTGTTGGGCGCGCTCGTCGTCACCGCTTCCGTTCACACCTCAAACGGTAACCCGAGCGATGAACTCGGCCGACTGGTCGAAGATCTGCTGGGCATCGTTGTCGATGGTGGCTACGTGATAGCTCTCGGTCAGGTCGACCTGGGTGAAGTCGCGGGAGGAGACCGATCCTTTGATGATCGCCAGCGACGAGTCGTCGACGACGTGGTCGACGACCGACTTGAAGAACAGGATCGGTGCGGTGACCTTCGGCAGGTCGGCACGCAGTGGCTTCCAGCCGTGCCACATCATCGAGTACGCCGCCTGCAGTGGCGTCTTGGTGTAGGCGTACTCCTGGGCTCCGGACTTCTTGATGTCGTTGGCGATGCCGGGAAACGACCGGAGGAACAGTCGGATCACGGGAAGCGCCAACACATCGAGGCGGGTCGTGTTGACGCCCGGGTTGACCAGCACCACTCCGGCCACCTCGTCCGGTCGGTCAGCGGCGAGTCGAAGCACCAGCGAGCCGCCCAGGGACAGGCCGCAGACGGCAACAGCCTCGTTCTCGGCCCGCAACTTCTCGAACGAGGCGATCAGGGCGGCGTACCAGTCGTGCCAGCCGACCTTGTTCAGGTCCTGCCACCGGGTGCCGTGACCGGGCAGCAGCGGCAATTCCACGGCGTAGCCACGCGCTGCCAGCGACTCGGCCCACGGCCGCATCGAGGCGGGGGAGCCGGTGAACCCGTGACTGATCAGCACACCGACCGAGCGGCCGCCGGTGAGTTCGGGACGCGCGGGGGCGGAGAACGGCTCGGCCGTCGGCAAGATCAGCATGTCGCGATTGTGCATCACGAGACGCCCGTGAGCGTGCTGCTGAGGAGTCCGCCGGGGGGCTAGGCTCACCCCGTGCTCTATTGGTTCTTGAAGTGGGTAGCCCTCGGGCCACTGTTGCGCGTCATTTTCCGGCCCAAGGCCTACGGCGTGGACAACGTGCCTTCGGAGGGGCCGGCCATCGTTGCCAGCAACCACCTCTCGTACGCCGACTGGCTGTTCATGCCGCTGACGCTGACGCGACGGGTGACGTTCGTGGCGAAGGCCGAGTACTTCACCAGTCCCGGCATCAAGGGCTGGTTCCAGAAGAAGTTCTTCGCCGGATCCGGTCAGGTCCCGATCGACCGTGCGGGCGCCAACGCCGCCGAAGGAGCGATGCGATCGGCGAAGAAGATCTTGGACGCGGGTGAGTTGTTCGGGATCTATCCCGAGGGCACCCGCAGTCATGACGGTCGGCTCTATCGTGGAAAGACCGGGGTAGCCCGGCTCGCGCTGGAGACCGGTGCCCCGGTCGTGCCGTGTGCGGTCGTCGGTACGGACGTGGTGGCTCCCTCGGGCAAGATCTTCGGGCACTGGACGCGCCCCGTCGTCCGCTTCGGTCCGCCCCTCGACTTCTCCCGCTACGAGGGCATGGAGAACGACCGCTACATCCTGCGCTCGATCACCGACGAGATCATGTACGAGATCATGCGACTCTCCGATCAGGAGTACGTCGACATCTATGCCAACAAGGCCAAGGAGCTCGCCAAGGCGTCCAAGGAGGCGCCGGCGGAGACGGCTGACGGCATCGAGGCACAAGCATCCTGAGAAGTCCGGCAGCCACCGCGGTCGAGAACCGGCTCTTCCGGGCGCTGGCGCTCGTCCGGGTCGTCGTTACGATCAACCTGCTGGTCCTCAACCTCTACCGGCGCAACAACTACGATCACCCGTGGGCGGCCGTTCTTCTGGTCGCCGCGATGGTTGCGTGGACCGGGTTCGCCATCTGGACCTGCGCCCGCGCGGAGCGCCGAACCACGCTGTTCTTCGTGGTGGACCTCGCGTGGGCGGCCGGCACGATCGCGGCCACCTCGTTGGTCAAGGGGCCAGACTTCAACGCCACGATCCCGGGCTTCTGGGTCATGGGAGCGCTGTTGGCGTGGGCGGTCCACTGGCACTGGAAGGGTGGCTTGGCAGCAGCTGCGCTGCTCTCGGCCACAGACCTGGTCTTTCGAGACAACATCGACCAGGCCAATTACGGCAACGTCTTCCTGCTGATGATCGGCGGACCGATCGTCGGCTACATGTGTGAGTCCCTGCAACGCATGGCGGACGAACGTGACGCTGCTGAGCGCGCCGCTGCCGCAGCCGAGGAGCGAACCCGGCTGGCGCGGGCCGTTCACGACGGAGTGCTTCAGGTGCTGGCCCTGGTGCAGCGCCGTGGCGCCGAGGCTGGGTCAGAGCACCCTCACCTTATGGAACTCGGCCAGCTCGCCGGCGCTCAGGAGCGGGCCCTGCGTTCGTTGATCCGACAACAGGGAACATTCCAGCCCGACCAGACCGACCGCGACCTGGCTGGCTTGCTGGAAGAGCTGAGCAGTAGCCACCGCGTCCGGGTCGAGGTGGCGACCCCCGGCGCCCCCGTCACCGTTTCGGCGCACGTTGCCAGTGAGGTGAGCGCCGCGGTCGCGTCCTGCCTCGACAACGTGGCTACCCACGTCGGACCGGACGCGAAGGCGTGGGTGCTGCTCGAGTCGCTGCCCGAGAAGGTGGTGGTCTCGGTGCGCGACGAAGGACCCGGCATCCGGGACGGTCGCCTGGCGACAGCCGCCGCCGAGGGCCGGCTCGGAGTCAGTGAATCGATCTGCGGCCGGATCGCAGACCTGGGTGGCACCGCGACCCTCGAGACTTCAGCGCACGGAACAGAATGGGAGCTGGTGATTCCGCGATGACGATCCATACCGACCACCCCTTCGACGACCCCGCGGGACGTGACGCGGTCCGTCAACTGAGGGGCCGGCTCGGCGGGCAGGTCTCGCTGTGGACCACCGGCGCCGGGCCCGAGCGTGCCGGTCTGACGGTCTCGTCGTTGCTGGTGCTGCCGGGCGATCCACCGTTGGTGCTGGGTCTGCTCGACCCTGACTGCGACCTGGCTGATCGACTGCGCGTCGATGGCGCCCGTCTCGTCGTACAACTCCTCGAGTGGCAGCACCGCGACCTCGCCGAACAGTTCGCCGGACAGATGCCGGCGCCCGGAGGCGCCTTCGCCACGACGACGTGGGACGAGACGCAAGCCGGCCCCCGGCTCTCCGACGCCGGGTCCTGGGCCGAATGCACGGTCGAGTCGTATCGGGAGATCGGCTGGTTCACCGAAGTCGTCGCCCGTGTCGACCACGCCCAGGTCGGGGAGTCTGACGATCCGCTGCTGCACCGACGGGGACGCTACTCGCGGCTAGGGTCTGGCACATGACTGAGTCGATCCGGGTCATGGTCGTCGATGACCATCCGATGTGGCGCGATGCCGTGGAGCGTGACCTTTCGGCGGCCGGCTTCGACGTGGTCGCCGTGGCTGCTGACGGACATCAGGCGGTGGCACGATTTCCGGCCGCTCGTCCGCAGGTCGTCGTGCTCGACCTGCAGATCCCCGGACCCAACGGCGTGGAGGTGACGGCGCAGGTGCTCAGCTACGACCCGTCGGCAAGGGTGCTGATCCTCTCGGCCTCGGGGGAGCAGACCGACGTGCTCGAGGCGGTGAAGGCCGGTGCCACCGGCTATCTGGTGAAGTCGGCCTCCCGCGACGAGCTGGTCGACGCAGTACGGCGAGTCGCTGCGGGCGACACCGTCTTCACCGCCGGTCTTGCCGGCCTGGTGCTCGGCGAGTTCCGCCGGATGGCTGAGGGCCCGGCCGACGATCCGCGCGATGAGCTGACCGACCGGGAGACCGAGATCCTCAAGATGGTCGCGAAGGGGATGGGATATCGACAGATCGCCGACCGGCTGGTCATCTCTCATCGCACGGTGCAGAACCATGTCCAGAACACTCTTCGCAAGCTCCAGATGAACAACCGGGTGCAGCTCACCCGGTGGGCGATCGAGCATGGCCTCGACGATGACGAAGCCTGAGTGGCGCCGGGCCACGCCGGATGATGCGGGGCCGCTGGCCGACCTTGAGCGGGACGCCAACCTGGTAGGACTGGCTCACGTGTTCGGCGAGCTGCCGTTTCCCTACGACGCCGTGCTGACCCGCTGGGTGCTGGTCCTGGCCGACCCGGAGGTCACCGTCGATGTCATCGACGCAGACAACGGCTTGGTCGCCTACGCGGCCTACGACCCCGAGTCGCTGCGCCACGTCGCGGTACACCCCGACCGATGGGGTCGCGGTATCGCTCGGGACGGGGTGCAGCGAGCGGCCGCAGCGGGGGCGAACCGATTGTGGGTGCTGCACGAGAACCATCGAGCCCGTGAGCTGTATGAGCGACTCGGGTGGGCCCCTACCGGGGTGACGCAGGAGTGTCCATGGGCTCCGCACCCCACCGAGCTGGAGTATGGGCGTGGCTGAGGAGTCGAGTGCGTCACTCCTGGCAGTCGCCGACCGTCTCTACGCGCTGCCGATGGCTGAGTTCACTCCGGCGCGCGACGCTCTGGTCAAGCAACACCGCACCGACAAGGTGTTCGCTGCCCAGGTCAAGGCGCTGAAGAAGCCGTCCCTCGCGGCGTGGGTGGTCAACCTGCTCGTACGTCGTGATGCGCCGCAGGTGGAGCAGGTGCTGGCCGTGGGGGCGGCTCTGCGTGAGGCACAGGCCAGTCTGGATGGCGATGAACTCCGGGCGCTGACCCGCCAGCGCCGCCAGCTCACTGCCGCGGTCACTACCCAGGCACGGGGACTGGCTCGGGAGGAGGGGGTCAAGGTGACGCAGGCAGTGGCCGACCAGGTGGAGGCGACGCTGAGTGCCGCGATGGTCGATGAAGGGGCTGCGGCCGCGCTCCGCAGCGGTCTGCTCGTCGCCTCGTTGGCGGCGACGGGTGTCGGTAGGGCTGAGGTGAGCGATGCCGTCGCCCTTCCGGAGGCGCTGGGCTTCGCTGCCGCGCCACAGGAGGCCGCCGTACCGCCCCGACCCGAACTCCACGTCGTACCCGACCCGGAGGCAGACCTGAAGGCCAGGCGAGCCGCCGAACAGGTAGCGGCCGACGCGCTGGCGCAGGTCGAGTCGGCCCGTGAAGTATGGGGATCAGCGGCGGATGATGTCGACGAGATCCAGGCCAGGACGCTGCAGCTGCAGGCCCAGCTGGATGAGCTCCAAGGTCGGATCGCCCAACTGGAGGCGGACCTGGAGGAGAACGACGACGAACTCGGCGACGCCGAGAGCGCGCGAGATCAGGCGGCCGAGACGTTGGCCGCGGCGGAGAACACCCTCGACAAGGCGAACGCTGCCCTGGAGAGGCTTACCCGCGCCCGGACGTCATGAGGAGGATTCGTCCGCCCAGCCCTTGGAGCGCTCCACCGCGACGCGCCAGCGGGCGTGGGCCTGATCGGCCGCCGCGCGATCAGAGGCAGGTTCGAACCGGGTCTCCAGCGCCCAGGTCTCCCGCAGCTCGTCGGTGGAGGCCCACACCCCGGTGCCGAGACCGGCCAAGAACGCCGCGCCCAGGGCAGTCGTCTCGACGATCTCCGGTCGCTCCACCGGCAACCCCAGCTGGTCGGCCTGGAGCTGACAGAGAAGATCGTTGTCGGCCGCTCCGCCGTCGACACGCAAGGAGGTGATCTCCGGCATGGTCTCGAGCACGTCGCGCACCTCGAAGGCGATGGCCTCCAACGTCGCCCGCACGATGTGGGCACGCCTGGTTCCCCGGGTCAGCCCGATGATCAGGCCGCGGGCGTGCGGATCCCAGTGCGGTGCGCCGAGGCCGGTCAGTGCCGGCACGAAGACGACTCCGTCGGAGTCGGGAACGGTCGAGGCGATGGCCGCGGTCTCGGCCGCGGAACCGACGATCTGCAGCCCGTCGCGCAGCCACTGGACGGCCGCGCCGGTGACGAAGATCGAGCCTTCGTTGGCATAGGTCAGGACGCCGTCGGGGGAGCGCCAGGCGGCAGTGCTCAGCAGTCCGGCATCGGAGCGTTGCACCGAGCTGCCGGTGTTGGTCAGGATGAAGGAGCCCGTTCCGTAGGTGCATTTGGAGTCACCCTCCTCGAAACAGGTCTGTCCGAAGAGAGCCGACTGTTGGTCACCGGCGAGGCCGGCGATGGGCAGGGACAGGCCGAGAAAGACCGACGGGTCGGTCACGGCGATCTCCCCCCAGTTGGGCACCAGGTCAGGCAACGCCCCAGGCGGTACGCCGAACAGGTCGCACAGTTCCTGGGACCAGTCGCCGGCCTCGAGATCGAAGAGCAGTGTGCGGGAGGCGTTGGAGACGTCGGTGACGTGCCAGGTGCCGCGAGTCATCCGGGCGATCAGGTAGGAGTCGACGGTGCCGACCGCGTAGCGGCCGGCCTCGACCAGGGCCCACGTATGCGGCTCATGCTCGGCCAGCCACATCAACTTGGTGGCCGAGAAGTAGGGGTCGAGACGCAGGCCGGTCAACGCACTGACGCGCTCCTCGTGTCCGGCATCGCGGAGCCGGGCGCAGATGTCGGCGCTGCGACGGTCCTGCCAGACGATCGCGCGCCGGGGGGAGCCCAGGGTTTCGCGGTCCCAGAGCACGATGGTCTCTCGCTGGTTGGTAATCCCGATCCCGGTCAGTTCACTCGCGTCGACCTTGGTCAGCACCTCCCTCGTCGCCTCGAGGGTCGCCTGCCAGATCTCCTCAGCGGAATGCTCCACCCAGCCGGGGCGAGGAAAGTGCTGGGTGAACTCCCGGTTTCCGGTGGCCAGGACCCGGCCCTCGGACGAGACGACGACTGCGGTGACCCCGGTCGTACCGGCATCGATGGCGAGGAGGGACATCGGGTTCCTTCCCAGAAACTCGTGAGATGAAGCAACAAGGACGAGGTGGCCCCAACCTAGTGGGCGCCCTTCGAGGTAGGTTCTCTGCCGTGCGAGACACCAAAGGAGAGGACTACGCCAAACGGCTCCGTGACCTGGAGACCGCTCGGTGGAAGCAGATCCTCAACGTGCAAGCTCCGTACCGCTGGAACCTGCGCCGCCACGATCTGGGTCGGACCCTCGATGTCGGCTGCGGCATCGGGCGCAACCTCGAGTCGTTGCCTGCGGGATCGGTCGGGGTCGACCACAATGCGTCGTCGATCGCGATCGCTCGAGAACGCGGTCTGGACGCGCTCACGGTGGCGGAGTGGGAGTCCTCGCAACAACGCGTCCCCGACTCCTTTGACTCGATCCTGCTCGCCCACGTCATCGAGCACATGCCAGCCGCGATGGGGGAGCAGGTGGTGCGCGACTACCTGCCCTACCTCAAACCCGGCGGAAAGGTGCTGTTCATCTGTCCGCAGGAACGCGGCTACGCCTCCGATCCGACGCATGTGCGCTGGACCACGGGGCAGGACCTGATGGATCTCTCCTGCCACCTGGGCCTCGAGCCGCAGAAGTGGCGCAGTTTCCCCCTGCCCAGGTTCACCGGCAAGGCGTTCGTCTACAACGAGTTCAACGTGCTCGCGATCAAGCCGACCGTCTCGACCTAGTCCGAACGAACGATCTCCAGCACCTGTCGGTCGATCCATGCGGGCCGCAGGC
>JARICB010000214.1 GCA_029264225.1 Nocardioides sp.
TCCAGAGGAAACGCTCGGGATCGTCCTCGGAACGCGTCGGGTCGCGCCAGATCTCGTAGAGGCCGGCCATGGCCAGGATGCCGCCGTCGGCGCGATGAATGAAGTAGGGCTGCTTGATCGCCTTGCCCTTGGCGTTGGTCTGCGACGTCGGATACCACTCGAAGTAGCCGTCGGCGGGCAGCAGGCAGCGACGGGCAGCAAAGGCGCGTCGGTAGGCCGGCTTCTCGCCCACCGTCTCCATCCGCGCATTGATCATCCGGTTGCCGATGGTCGGGTCCTTGGCCCAGGACGGCACCAATCCCCACGTCAACACCCGCAACTGTCGCTGCGGCGGGTCCGGACTGTCTTTGCTCGGCGGCCGCTCGACGACGGCGTAGACCTGCTTGGTCGGCGCGACGTTGTAGTCAGCGGCCAGTGGCACAGCAGTTCGGTCCTCGACGACCTCGAACTCCTCGATCAGGTCCTCTGGCCGTCGCGAGGAGGCATAGCGTCCGCACATGCGCCCAGCCTAGTGAGGACAGCCTGCGCGCGGATCGTGTAAGAAGTAACAATGACCGTCACCCGACTGATCGCCCGCCCGATGCTTGCCTCCATGTTCGTCATGGGTGCCGTCAACGCGCTCAAGAACGCCAACGCGCTGGGCCTCGAGGCTCAGCCCGTGGCCGACAAGCTCGTCCCGATGGCGAAGAAGGCCGTGCCTGCCGCGCCTATTCCGAGCGACGCGACCACCCTGGTCCGCGTCAACGCCGTGACTCAGCTCGTTGCCGCGGGCGCGCTCGCCACCGGCCGCGCGCCGCGCCTGTCCTCGACGGTGCTGGCGCTCTCCTTCCTTCCGGCCACCGTGTTCGGCCACCGGTTCTGGCAGGAGAGCGACCCCGAGAAGAAGAGCAGCCAGCGCGTCGACTTCTTCAAGAACGTCTCCATGCTCGGCGGGCTGCTGCTCGCAGGCGTCGACACCGAGGGCAAGCCGGGGGTGGCCTGGCGGGTGCGCAGGGCCGGCTCCGACGTCAGGCGTGAGGCGCGACAGTTGGCCAAGGACGCCCGCCGCGAGACCAAGCTCGCCAAGGCCCAGCTCACCTGAGCGGCACCGATAGGGTGCACCGATGCCCCACGTGACCCACGCAGATCCCTGGCCCGCTCCGTGTCCGGCCGCGCCGGTCGACGGGGTCATCTCGTTGCCGGGAAGCAAGTCGCTGACCAACCGGGCGCTGATCCTCGCTGGCCTCGCTGATGCGCCCAGCGTCGTACGACGTCCGCTGCGGTCGCGAGACACGCTGCTCATGGTGGACGCCCTGCGCGTGATGGGCATCGGCGTGAGCGAGGTCGACGATGGCTGGCTGGTCAGTCCTACCCAGCTGAGCGGGGACGCTCAGGTCGACTGCGGCCTCGCCGGCACGGTGCTGCGATTCGCCCCGCCCATGGCGGGCCTATCGACCGGCACCGTCTCCTTCGACGGCGACCCCCACATGCGGCAGCGACCCGTCGGGGAGGTCCTGAAAGCACTCTCCAGCCTCGGCATGCAGATCGACGACGGTGCCCGCGGGTCGTTGCCCTTCACGGTGCACGGCAGCGGGTCGGTGCCGGGCGGCACCGTGGTGATCGACGCGAGCGCCTCATCACAGTTCATCTCGGCGCTCCTGCTCGCCGGGGCTCGCTACGACGCCGGCGTCGACGTGCGTCACGACGGCAAGCCGGTGCCCTCGCTGCCCCACATCGAGATGACCATCTCCATGCTTCGCGCCCGTGGCGTGCAGGTCGACGACAGCGACGTCAACCGCTGGAGCGTCGCTCCCGGCCCGATCACCGCCCTCGACGAGACCATCGAACCCGATCTCTCCAGCGCGGCCCCGTTCCTCGCCCTGGCGGCGACCACCGCCGGCACCGTAACGGTCCGCGACTGGCCGCGTGCCACGACCCAGCCCGGCGACGAACTGCGCCACATCCTCAGCGAGATGGGCTGCCAGGTGGAGCTCGACGACACCGGACTCACTGTCCGCGGCGCCGGCCAACTGCACGGCGTCGACCTCGACCTGCACGAAGTCGGCGAGCTCACCCCTGCCGTCGCCGCCTTGTGCGCCCTGGCCGACTCCCCCTCCCATCTGCGCGGCATCGGCCACATCCGCGGACACGAGACCGATCGGCTCGCCGCCCTGACCGCCGAGCTCAACAACCTCGGCGCCGACGTGACCGAGCACGCCGACGGGCTCTCCATCCGCCCCGCCACCCTGCGCGGGGGCATCTTCCGTACCTACGCCGACCACCGCATGGCCCACGCCGGGGTGATCATCGGCTCGGCGGTGGAGGGCGTGCTCGTGGAAGACATTGCCACGACAGCGAAGACCTTCCCGGACTTCCCCGGCGCCTGGCTCGACCTGACCGGTGCCGACGCGGAGGGCCGCGCGTGAGCGCGCGCTACACAGAGCACGACGCCGAGCACTACGAGCGGCCACGCCGGCGCACCCGTCCACGCACCAAAGATCGACCTACCTACGACGACGCCATCGACGGGGTCGTGGTGACGGTCGATCGGGGCCGCTACACGTTGCTGATCGGCGGCGCCGTCGTGACGGCGATGAAGTCGCGCCCGCTGGGTCGCAAGGGCGTGGTGGTCGGCGATCGGGTGCGGGTCGTCGGCGATGTCTCGGGCAGCGACGGGTCGCTGGCCCGGATCGTGGAGGTTGTGCCGCGCACGACCACGCTGCGGCGGACGGCCGATGACGACGACCCAGTGGAGCGGGTGATCGTCTCCAACGCCGACCAGCTCGTCGTCGTCACTGCTCTCGCCGACCCCGAGCCTCGGCCGCGGTTGATCGACCGGGCCCTGGTGGCCGCCTACGACGCTGGCATGGCGCCGCTGCTGATCCTTACCAAGTCCGATCTGGCCGATCCCGAGGTGCTGCTGTCGACCTACCGATCGCTGGGCGTGCCGTGGGTGGTCACCCAGCGCGGCGGTGAGCTGGACGAGGTCCGCGACCGGTTGCGTGGCCGCACGAGCGTGCTCGTCGGGCACAGCGGCGTCGGCAAGTCGACCCTGGTCAACGCGCTGGTGCCCGACGCCCACCGCGAGGTCGGCATCGTCAACGCGGTGACCGGCCGGGGTCGGCACACCTCGACGTCGGCCTATCTCCTGGAACTGCCCGGCGGCGACGGCTGGATCATCGACACCCCCGGCATCCGGTCCTTCGGGCTGGCCCACGTGCAGCCCGAGGACCTGATCGGGGCGTTCCCCGACCTCGACGAGATGACGCAGGAGTGTCCCCGCGGTTGCTCCCACGGCACGGGCGAGCCCGAGTGCGGCCTGGACGAGGCCGTCACCGCGCAACGGGCAGACCCCGATCGGGTCGATTCGTTCCGGCGACTCCTCGCCTCGCGAGAGGGCGCAGCCGATCACCAGTGACGAGGTGTCACACCAACAGTGGACCGCTTGCAGGGTGAAGCGACCGGCTGGCTCTAGCCTGTGACCATGCCCATCACCGGCCCGACCGACTACACCGACGACCTGCGGCTCGCGCACGTCCTGGCCGACGACGCCGACTCGCTCACGACCGCGCGCTTCCGGGCCCTCGATCTGCACGTCATGAGCAAGCCCGACCTCTCGCCCGTGACCGACGCCGACCAGGCCGTCGAGGACGGTATTCGCCGTACCTTGTCGCGGGCCCGGTCCCGCGACGCCGTCCTGGGCGAGGAGCAGGGCTCCTCGGGTCACAGCCAGCGGCGTTGGATCGTCGACCCGATCGACGGCACCAAGAACTACGTCCGCGGCGTTCCCGTCTGGGCCACCCTGATCGCCCTCGCAGTCGATGACGAGGTCGTCCTCGGCGTCGTGTCGGCGCCGCAGTTGCAACGTCGCTGGTGGGCCTCGAAAGGCCATGGCGCCTGGACCGGCCGCTCACTGCTCAAGGCCACCAGGTGCGAGGTCTCCGACGTACGCCGCCTCGAAGACGCCTCCCTGTCCTACAGCTCACTGTCGGGCTGGGACGAGCGCGATCGCCTCGACGACTTCGTCTCGCTGACCCGGCGGTGCTGGCGGACCCGGGCCTACGGCGACTTCTGGTCCTACATGCTGCTCGCGGAGGGAGTCGTCGACATCGCCGCCGAGCCCGAACTCGAGCTCTACGACATGGCGGCTCTCGACATCATCGTCCGCGAGGCCGGCGGTCGGTTCACCTCCCTGGACGGCACGGACGGCCCCTACGGTGGCAACGCGTTGGCCACCAACGGCCACCTGCACGAGGCTGCGCTGTCCTTCCTCGGCTCGTCGCCACACGACGAGGCCGACCCTGACTCGCAGCCCAACCGAACCGGCTCGGTGCACGACCTCCGCGCCCGGCACTCGCCTTCCGCCCCCGACTGAAGCCGGGATCAGGCGCGGGGTGACCGAAGGGTGGTCGCCGCCCTGTCGCCGGGCGAGACAAATGGCTAGCGTGAGGAGTTGTAGGACAACAACTCGCGGAGGAACCCATGCGCATCCATGATGTTCTCAATTCCAAGTCCAGCCACCAGGTGATCACGATCAGCCCGCAGGCGACGGTCCGTGACCTGATCGCTCTGTTGGCCACACACAACGTGGGTGCCCTGATCGTCAGCCACGACGGTGAGTCCGTCGAGGGGATCGTCAGCGAGCGAGATGTGGTCCGCCGTCTGAACGAGCACGAGGGGGTGCTCGAGACCTCGGTAGCGGAGATCATGACCTCGACCGTGCGGACCTGCGCGGGCGATGAGGACCTCAACGATCTGATGCAGGTCATGACCGAGCACCGCATCCGGCACGTACCGGTTGTCACCGACGGCAAGTTGACCGGCATCATCAGCATCGGCGACGTGGTGAAGAATCGCATCGGCGAGCTCGAGTTCGAGCGAGACCAGTTGGACAGTTACGTCCATCAGATCTGATCAGCTACCGGAAGGCACAACATGGACAAGCCCGACGTCGACCCGCACATGGGTGAGACTCCCGCCGACCTCGAGGTCACCGACCTCGTCGAGGGCGACGGCACCGAGGCGACCGCCGGTTCGACCGTGTCGGTCCACTACGTCGGTGTCGCGCACTCCTCGGGTGAGGAGTTCGACGCCTCCTACAACCGGGGCGCGCCACTCGATTTCCGTCTCGGCATCGGCCAGGTCATCAAAGGGTGGGATGAGGGAGTTCAGGGCATGAAGGTCGGCGGTCGTCGTCGACTCGTCATCCCGCCGCACCTGGCCTACGGCGACCGCGGCGCCCCCGGCGCCATCGCGCCCGGCGAGACGCTGATCTTCGTGGTGGACCTGATCTCGGTCCGCTGAGGAAGTCTTACCCCGCGGTGCGGCTCGCGGTCGCCTCTACCAGGGGACGTCTATCTCGACTTCTCCGGAGGCGACCCGGGCCGACTGCCCGGCCACCGAGGCCACGTCACCCGGCACAAGTTGCCGCCCGCGACGGATCTCGACCTCGCCGTTGACAGTGACCTGGCCGTCGGCGAGCAGTGGCTTGGCATCCGAGCCGGAGTCGATCAAGTTGGCCAGTTTGAGGAACTGCCCCAGCCGGATCGACGCATCACGGATCGGGACCTCCATCGGTTCACTCATGAGGTCAGTGAACCAGCACTGAGGCGGCGTGGATCAGGACGCCGACCAAGCCACCGACGATCGTGCCGTTGATCCGGATGAACTGAAGGTCCCGGCCGACGTGCAATTCGATCCTGCGGGCCGCCTCCTTGCCGTCCCAGCGCTCGATCGTGTGGGTAATGACCGCGGTCAGCTCCGGGCCGTAGCGCGACACCACGAACACGGCGACGTCGGCGGCCGCTGTATCGAGCTTCTCCCGCAGTTCGGCATCGGTACTCAGCCGCCCGGCAAAATCGTTGAGCTCGACCAGAAGTCGCCGCCGAACAGCCCCCTCCCGGTCGCGCATCGAGGTCAGCAGGGCCGATCGCAGTGCCTTCCACAGCGAGATGGCGGTGGTGACGAGTTGCGGGTGGTCGAGCAGCCGTTCCTTGAACCGCTCGGCCCGCTCCTGGGTAAGCGGGTCGGTAAGCAGGTCCTGAGCGAGCTGGGTCAACATCGAGTCGAGTGCAGCGCGGGCATGGTGGTCGGGGGTGTCCCTGATGTCGGCGACCCAGCGCAACGCCTCGAGGTGCAGGCGATGGGTGACTGCCTCGTTGAGTCTGGGCGGGGCCCACCAGGGGGCGCGTTCGCTGAGCACCTCGACGAAGGTGTCCCCGTTGTGCATCAGCCACCGGTGCATCTCGTCCAGGGCGAGGTCGACCACCCCGTGATGCAGGTCGTCGCGGACGAGCTCGGAGAGCAGGGTGCCCAGGACCGGAGCGATGGGCTCCTCACGGAAGCGGGGCACGAAGGCATCGGTCACCAGATCGGCGATGTGTTCGTCGCGAACCCGGTCGAGACCGATCGCGGCCACGTCGGAGACCTCGTCGACCACTCGGCGAGCATTGGCCGGGTCGCAGAGCCAGTCTCCGATCCGTGCCGAGATCGCCGCGGCGCCCACCCGCTCTCGGATGATGTCCTCCTGGAGGAAGTTCTCCCCCACGAACTCCTCGAGCCCCTTGCCGAGCTCATCCTTCCGCTTCGAGACCAGCGCCGTGTGCGGAATCGGCAGGCCGAGCGGGTGCTTGAACAGGGCAGTGACGGCGAACCAGTCGGCGATCGCACCGACCATGGAGGCTTCGGCGCCAGCGTTGACCCACTCCCACCCGCCTGCACGGCCCAGCGTGGCGACGTACACGACGGCAGCGAAGGCCAGCAGCGCCACGGCGACCGTCCGCATCCGGCGCAAACCGCGACGACGGGCCTCGTCAGCCCCGGGATGGGGGGTGATCATGGAGAGTGATGCTGGATTGGCCACGTCCTGATCCTTGCAGGCACGGTGCCAGGATTCAGCCACGGTGCCGCTAGATTGGCGCGCATGTCACGCACCGTCATCACCTTTGGGACCTTCGACGTGTTCCACGTCGGACACCTGCGGGTGCTTGAGCGGGCCGCCGCACTCGGTGACCGTTTGGTCGTCGGGGTCTCGGCCGATGCGCTCAACGAGCGCAAGAAGGGCCGTGTGCCCGTCTTCAGTGAGCGCGAGCGGCTGCGGATCGTCGCCGCACTCCGGGTGGTCGACGAGGTGTTCGTCGAGGAGAGCCTGGAGGCCAAGCGCGACTACATCGTTACCCAGGGTGCCGACGTGCTGGTGATGGGCGACGACTGGGCCGGCAAGTTCGACGAGTTCGCCGACGTGTGTCAGGTGGTCTACTTGCCGCGAACGCCGGCGATCTCCACGACGGCCATCATCGAACACATCGCGGACCTGTGATGGGCCCGCGGACCATCCTGCGCGCCGTCCTGCTCCCCCTCGCGGTGATGCTGGCCGGGGCAGTCATCGTGCCGAGCACCACGGCGAGCGCCGCGGACGGCAAGACCCCTGCCGGAACCCCTGGGTCGGGCAAAGTCGTCCAGCGCGACCACACCTTGGCGCTGCGCGACGCGTTCCTCGCCTCCGGGCCGTCGGCGAGCCGCGAGTGGTCAACCCGCTCCGATGGTCGCCGAGTGACGGCCCGCCCCAGCGATCCGGCCAATGGTGACGGCACCATCTTCTGGAACCCGACCGCACCCCAGCGACGACTCTGTGGGCCAACAGTGTGCATCCACTACGTGACCACCACCTCGGACGCACCGCCCATGGCCGCGAGTGACGGCGTCACCCCCGACTGGGTGCGGCGCAACCTGGAGATCTCCGAGCATTCGCTCGCCCGCATGGTGGAGATGGGCTATCGCCTGCCTCCCTCCGACGCGGGCCGGGGCGGTACCGCGCAGTTCGACGTCTACCTCGCCGACATCGGTCGGGCCGGTCTCTACGGCTTCTGCAATCCCGAGGCCAGCGTCGAGCGCGGGCATGCGTCCTCCTACTGCGTGTTCGACAACGACTTCACCGGGTTCACCAACCCGCCCCTCGCGAGCCTGCGGGTCACTGCCGCGCACGAACTCTTCCACGCGGTGCAGTTCGGCATCGACGTCAAGGAGGACTCCTGGTTCCTCGAGGCGACCGCCACCTGGATGGAGGAGCAGATCGCCGATGACGAGAACGACAACCGGCAGTTCCTCCCCCTGGGTCAGCTCGGAAAACCGACCATCCCGCTCGACTCGGGTGACGGACTGGGTGTCTACGGCAACTGGATCTTCTTCCAGTTCCTCTCCCAGCGCTACGGCGCCGACGCAGTGCGACAGATCTGGGACCTCGCCGATGGCGGCCCCGGACGTCGCGACGACTACTCCATCGCCGCCGTACGACGTTTCATCGAGAGCCGCCGTGGACACTTCCCGCGCATCTACAGCGACTTCGCGCGCGCCAACGCTGATCCCCGACGCTCCTACGACGAGGGGGCGACCTATCGCAAAGCCCGCCCCGACACCTCGACAACTCTCGGCGCGCGGCAGGGTGTGTGGCGCACCCGCGCACTCTCTGTCCCGCACCTGACGTCGCAGACCATTGCCCTGCGTCCGGGAGCCGGGTTGCGCAAGCGGTCTCGGGTGCGCGTTGTCGTGGACGCGCGGCGCAGGTCGGGTGCGGCGGCCTCGACCCTCGTCTTCCACAAGTCCGGCAAGGTGACGAAGACCCGGATCAAGCTCAACCGCCGTGGCATCGGTGGGCGAACCGTGAAGTTCGACCGAGCACGCATCCGCCGGGTCGTCGTCGTGGTCGCCAACGCCTCCACCCGGTATCGCTGCGGGCGCTTGACCAGCTATTCCTGCCATGGTGACTCTCGCGATGACAAGCAGCGCTTCGACGTCACCGCCACGGTGCTGCGCTGACAACGAAAGTCCAGGTCCGTGCGTAGGTCACTCGTCCTGTCCCTGCTCCTGGCGCTGCTGCTGGCCCCCCTGAACCAGGGCGGGGCCGCTTCAGCTGCCCCGCTGCCGACGACTCCGACGCCATCAGCGCGCCAGGCTGTAGGGGCGTTGAGCATCGCTGGCCGAGTCCTGACGGGCGAGGCGTTGCCCGGCGACCCGACGGCCACGATCGCGCTTCGCGACCTGTGGCTGGCACGGCCCGATCTGAGCGGCACGGACACCGAGGTGGCCACGGCTCTGCTGGCCCGGCCGACCGACGGCGCGGAGGATCCCTACGCCAACGGCTACACCGTGGCGTCGAGCCGCGAATGTGGAGATCATGTGTGCGTCCACTACGTGCCTACGACCGCCGACGCCGCCAGCCCCGAGTGGGTCGCCCGCACCCTGGCCACCATGGAGCGGACCTACGCCCGGGAGGTCACCCGGCTGGGATATCGGCGTCCGCGACCCGATGGGACCCTCGGCGGCGACAACCGGCTCGACGTCTACCTCAAAGACCTCGGCAGCGGGCTCTACGGCTACTGCGCCGCCGAGCACCGCAAGAAGGCGCGGACGGCCAGCGGGTTCTGCGTGCTCGACAACGACTACGCCCCCGCGCAGTACCCCGGCCCGACCACGCCGGAGCACAACCTCACGGTCACCGCGGCCCACGAGTTCTTCCATACGGTGCAGTACTCCTACGACTTCGATGAGGACCCGTGGATGCTGGAGTCCACGGCCACCTGGATGGAGGAGCAGGTAGCCGACCACGTCAACGACAACCGTCAGTACCTGCAATACAGCCAGCTGATTTCGCCCTACATCCCGCTCGACGCCATGAGTTCGGCCTACGGGTTCCAGTACGGCAACTGGATCTTCTGGGAATACCTGACCCAGCGGTTCGGCGCGAAGATCGTCAGGCGTGCCTGGCAGGAGGCCGGCACTCTGCGCGGTGATGGTGGCCTCTACTCGGTGCAGGCGATCGAGAAGGTGCTCTCGAAGAAGGGCGGACTGACGCAGGTGTACGCCGACTTCGCGGCCGCCAACACGATGCCGAGCCGCTCCTACGAGGAGGCC
>JARICB010000252.1 GCA_029264225.1 Nocardioides sp.
AGCGAGCCGTCGACCTGCGCCAGCGTGTAGGAGACCTGGTCTCCGGCCTGCCGAACAGCCAGGCCCTCACCGACACACACGATGGGCGTCATCCCGGCCGAGAGTGCCTTGTGCGCCTTGGTGTTCACCTGCTCGTCGCTCTCTGCGTGCAGTTCCCGACGCTCCGAGTGACCGACGACGACATAGGAGCAGCCGATCTTGGCCAACATCGCTGCCGAGATCTCACCGGTGTAGGCGCCCCCGTCGTGCTCCGAGACGTCCTGGGCGCCGTACTTGATCGAGAGCCGGTCACCGTCGACGAGGGTCTGCACGGAACGGAGGTCGGTAAACGGCGGGAGCACGACCACCTCGGCTTTGGCGTAGTCGTGCCGTTTGTCCGAAAGCGTCCACGACAACTTCTGGACCAGCACCACCGCTTCCTGGTGGTTGAGGTTCATCTTCCAGTTGCCAGCCATCAGCGGCGTACGTGCCATGCTCAGTTCCCTCTTTCAAGTACGGCGATGCCCGGCAGTTCCTGGCCCTCGAGGTATTCCAGCGACGCACCGCCACCGGTGGAGATGTGGCCGAAGGCGGCCTCGTCGAAGCCGAGTCGGCGAACGGCGGCGGCAGAGTCGCCCCCGCCGACGACCGAGAGGCCGTCGATCCTGGTCAGCGCCTCGGCAACGGCACGCGTGCCGCCGGCGAAGGCGTCGACCTCGAAGACGCCCATCGGTCCGTTCCAGAAGACCGTCTTCGCCTTACCCAGCGCCGCTGCGAAGGCCTTCGCGGATTCAGGCCCGATGTCGAGGCCCAACGCGTCGCCAGGAATAGCGTCGGCCGCCACGATCTGCGGGTGCGGCTCCACGTCGCCCGAGGGGAACGTGGTGTCGACCACGATGTCGGTCGGAAGCACGATCTCGACCCCACGCTCGGCGGCCTCACGCAGGTAGCGCGCACAGGTCTCGAGCTGATCGGCCTCGAGCAGGCTCTTGCCCACTTCGTGGCCCTGGGCCTTGAGGAAGGTGAAGACCATGCCGCCACCGATCAGCAACTTGTCGGCCTTGTGCAGCAGGTTGGCGATCACACCGAGCTTGTCGGAGACCTTGGATCCGCCGAGCACGACTACGTAGGGCCGGTCCGGGTCGACGGTCAACCGGCGCAGGACGTCGATCTCCGCAGCCACCAGGCCACCCATGGCACTCGGCAGCCGCAGGGCCACGTCGTAGACGCTGGCCTGCCTGCGGTGCACCACCCCGAAGCCGTCAGAGACGAACGCGTCAGCGAGCTGGGCGAGCTGACCGGCAAAGGAGGCGCGTACGTCGTCGTCCTTGCTGGTCTCCCCCGGGTTGAAACGGACGTTCTCCAGCACGGCCACATCGCCGTCGTTCATGGCCGCCACTGTCTCGGTAGCGCTCTCCGCCACCGTGTCGGTGGCAAAGGCCACCTCGCGGCCCATCAGCTCCCCCAATCGGGCAGCGACGGGCGCCAGGCTGTAGGCCGGGTCCGGGGCGCCGTCGGGACGGCCGAGGTGGGCCGTCACGATGACGCGGGCACCCGCGTCGGAAAGCTTCTTGATGGTCGGGATGCTGGCCTGGATGCGGCCGTCGTCGGTAATGGTGGTGCCGTCGAGGGGCACGTTCAGGTCCGAGCGGACCAGGACGCGCTTGCCCCGGAGGTCGCCGAGCGAGTCGATGTCGGACACGTCAGAGGGTCTCGCCGACGTAACCGATCAGGTCGACGAGGCGGTTGGAGTAGCCCCACTCGTTGTCGTACCAGCCGACGACCTTGACCTGGTTGCCGATGACCTTGGTCAGCGGCGCGTCAAAGATGCAGGACGCCGGGTCGGTCACGATGTCCGTGGACACGATCGGGTCGGTGGAGTACCTCAGGAAGCGGCCATCGGCAGCCTTCTCGATAATCGCGTTGACCTCCTCGACGGTGGTCTCCCGCCCGGCCTCGAAGGTGAGGTCGGTGGCCGAGCCGGTGGGCACGGGCACGCGGAGCGCGAAGCCGTCGAGCTTGCCCTTGAGTTCGGGCAGCACCAGGCCGATCGCCTTTGCGGCGCCCGTGGAGGTCGGGATGATGTTGAGAGCGGCGGCGCGGGCGCGACGCAGGTCCTTGTGGATGTTGTCCTGGAGGTTCTGATCGGCGGTGTAGGCGTGAATGGTCGTCATCAGGCCCTTGACGATCCCCAGGTCATCGTTGAGCGCCTTGGCCATCGGGCCCAGGCAGTTGGTGGTGCACGACGCGTTGGAGATCACGTGGTGCGAGGCCGCGTCGTATTCGGTGTGGTTGACACCCATCACGATGGTGATGTCCTCGTTGGTGGCCGGGGCGGAGATGATGACCTTCTTGGCGCCGGCGTCGATGTGTGCCTTGGCCTTCGTGGCGTCGGTGAAGAAGCCGGTCGACTCGACCACCACGTCGACGTTGAGGTCACCCCACTTGAGGTTGGCCGGGTCGCGCTCGGCGAAGGTGGCGATGGTCTGGTCGCCTACCCGGATCGAGTGCTCGTCGGCGGTCACGTCGGCGTCGAGACGGCCCAGGATCGAGTCGTACTTGAGC
>JARICB010000240.1 GCA_029264225.1 Nocardioides sp.
CATGTGTATTCTTCCTCGTCGTTGCCCCTTTAGCTCAGTCGGCAGAGCGTCTCCATGGTAAGGAGAAGGTCTACGGTTCGATTCCGTAAAGGGGCTCTGGGTTGGAGTTCCGCCGTAGTCTGGTGAAACCCCGCCTGGCGGCGGGGTAGCTCAGGTGGTTAGAGCACACGGCTCATAATCGTGGTGTCGCGGGTTCGAGTCCCGCCCCCGCTACCACTACTCGACCGCACGATCCGCAACTACGAAGGACTTCCCGTGGCCAGCAAGAGCTCTGACGTTCGCCCCAAGATCACGCTCGCGTGCGTCGATTGCAAGGAGCGGAACTACATCACCAAGAAGAACCGCCGCAACGACCCCGACCGCATCGAACTCAAGAAGTTCTGCCCGCGCTGCCGTACGCACGTCGCGCACCGCGAGACCCGCTGAGCGGGTCACCCCAGGCTGCACACCGACCCGTCGAGGATCTCGACGGGTCGGTGTCATTTAGGCTCACCGGTATGCCCGTCGATCAGTCCCTGGTGGGGCGCGAGTTCCCGCCCACGACACCCCTCGAAGTGACCACCGAGCGGGTCCGAGCGTTCTCCCGGGCCATCGGCGCCGACCAGTTTGGCGCTGTTCCCCCGACCTACCCGATCGTCCTTGCCTTCGACGCGATGAACGCGTTCCTCGCGGCCGAGCAGGTAGACCTGTTCCGGATCATCCACGGCGAGCAGCGCTTCGCCTACGAACGCCCGGTCCGCATCGGCGACCGGCTCACCGCGACCCTGACCGTCGCGAGCCTGCGCCAGATCGGCGGCGCCGACGTGATCGGCACCAGCAGCGCGATCCACGACGCCGCCGGTGCCTTGGTCTGTACGGCGAAGGCGACCCTCGTCCACACCGGAGGACAGTCATGATCGTCGGAGACGTGCTTCCTACCCAGACCTACCCGCTTACCCGCGCCGACCTGGTGGCCTACGCCGCCGCCAGTGGCGACCCGAACCCGATCCACCACGACGAGGACGTCGCGCGCAGTGTCGGCCTACCGGGCGTGATCGCCCACGGCATGTTGACGATGGCGCTGGTCGGGCGTGCGGTCGCGACCTGGACCGACGGCGCCGAGGTGATCGAGCTCGGCTGCAAGTTCACCAACCCCGTGGTGGTGCCGGCCGAGGGGGCCGTCGAGATCGTCGTCGCCGGCACGGTGAAGTCGCTCGGCGACTCACTGGCCACCATCGCGCTCGAAGTGACCTGCGGCGGGCAGAAGGTGCTCGGGATGCCCAAGGCGGTCGTGCGTGCCTGAGCGCGAGTTGCTGCGCGACCACACCACCTTGCGGCTCGGGGGGCCTGCTCGTGAATGGGTACGAGCGAGCACCGAGGCCGACCTGATCGCTGCCGTGACCCGGGCAGACGCGGCCGGGACGCCGGTGCTGCTCCTGGGCGGCGGCTCCAACCTCGTGGTCGCCGACGCCGGGTTCGACGGGCTCGTCGTCGAGATCGCCACCACGGGCATCCAGGCAGACACCGACGCCTGCGAGGTGGACACCCTGGCCGCCTGCGGGGGAGTGGTCCTTACCGTTGCCGCCGGCGAGAGCTGGGACGCGCTGGTTGCCTTCGCCGTCGCGCAGGGCTGGTCCGGCATCGAGGCCCTGGCCGGCATCCCGGGCGCGGTAGGTGCTGCCCCCATCCAGAACATCGGGGCCTACGGCCAGGACGTCTCCCAGACCATCGCCCGAGTCCGCACCTGGGATCGGGTCACCCGAGCCCAGCGCACCTTCGCCCTCGCCGACTGCGGATTCGGTTATCGCCACAGCCGCTTCAAGGCCGAGCCCGGGCGCTACCTCGTCCTCGAGGTGACCTTCCAGCTCCGAGAAGCCACCCTCGGCGCGGGGATCCAATACGCCGAGCTGGCGCGCCAACTCGGCATCGAGCCGGGCCAACGCGCACCGCTGGACCAGGTCCGCGAAGCGGTGCTTGCCCTGCGCGCCGGCAAGGGGATGGTGCTCGACGCGAGTGATCACGACACGTGGAGTGCGGGTTCGTTCTTCACCAACCCCCACCTCACCGCGGCGCAGGCCGACGCCCTGCCGGCCGCTGCTCCACGCTGGCCACAACCCGATGGGCTGGTGAAGTCGAGCGCGGCGTGGCTGATCGAGCACGCCGGGTTCGCCAAGGGCTACGGACTCGAGAGCGACGGATCCGAGAGGTCGGTCGCGTTGTCGACCAAGCACACGCTCGCGCTCACCAACCGGGGCGAGGCCACGACCGAGGAACTGCTGGCGCTGGCGCGCACGGTGCGTGACGGCGTGGAGGCCGCGTTCGGCGTACGACTGGTCAACGAGCCGGTGCTCGTCGGGTGTGCTCTCTGACGTTGCTGCGAACGTGACTCAGAAGTCCGAGTTGGACGTGGTCGAGCCCTGATCGGAGTAGTTCACGACCATGCTCTCGCTGGTTGCCACCCCGAGCGCGATCAGCGCCATGATGCCGAGGATGCCCATGACGAGCAGACCGGTGCCGATCATGCCCATGATCCGGCCCGCCTGGGCCTGCTCGCGGCTGCCGAAGCGGCCGGGGTTGGCATCGATCTCCTTGACGGCCCGGCCGCCGGTCCACCAGGCGAAGGGGGCCAGCACCAGCGTCAGACCGGCACAGAACACGACGCCACCGAGCGAGACGATGCCGAGGACCAGCGCAGTCATGGCTGACGGGTGCGGAGGGAGACCGGGCTGGGTGGGGCCACCATAGGTAGGGGCGCCGTAGCCGGGCTGGCCGTAGGGCTGCTGACCATACGGCGGCTGGCCGGAGGGCTGCTGAGTGTAGGGCGGCTGCTGGCCGTAGGGCTGCTCCGGCTTCGGCCAGTTCGGGTCGTAGGGGTTGGTCGGCGGGTCCTCGGGTGGCGTCACGGCGTCATCCTCTCAGGTGTGGAGCCCAGCCAGGTGTCGATATCGCGAGTAGCCGTGGCGACGAGATCGGCCGGGGCGCGCGAGGCGGCGAAGGAACTCTTCGCCAATCCGGCCAAGGTGGTGTCGGTCAGGTCGTGGGCGGCCCGCATCGTGGCGTACTGCCCGGCCAGTCGGGACCCGAACAGCAACGGGTCGTCGGCACCCAGCGCGATCGTGGCGCCGGCGGCGATCAGTTGGGGAAGTGGGACCGAGGTGAGGTCGGAGTAGACCCCGAGGGCCACGTTGGAGACGGGGCAGACCTCCAGCGCCACACCCGCTTCGACGATGCGTGCGAGGAGTGTGGGGTCCTCCGCGACCCTGACCCCGTGGCCGAGCCGACCGGGTCGAAGTTCGTCAAGGCACACTCGGATGTGTTCGGGGCCGCGCAGTTCCCCGCCGTGGGGGGCCAACAGCAGTCCTGCTCGTTCGGCGATCGCGAAGGCACCGGCGAAGTCGCTGGTCCGGCCCCGCCGCTCGTCGTTGGAGAGCCCGAAGCCGACGACGCCGCGATCGGCGTATTGGGCGGCCAGTCGAGCCAGGGTGCGGGCGTCGAGCGGGTGCCGGGTCCGGTTGGCAGCGATCACCACGGCGATCCCGAGTCCGGTGCGCTCCGTGGCATCCCGGACGCAGTCGAGCACCAGGTCGGTGAACGCCGTGATCCCGCCGAAACGTGCGGCATATCCGCTCGGGTCGACCTGGATCTCCAACCAGCGCCCGCCATCGACCACGTCGTCCTCGGCCGCCTCGAGCACCAGTCGGCGTACGTCGTCCTCGGTACGAAGCACCGAGCGCGCCACGTCATAGAGCCGTTGGAAGCGAAACCACCCCTTCTCGTCGGCGGCACTCAGCACTGGTGGCCAGTCCGCGACCAGGCTGTCGGGCAGTGCGATCCCGTCGCGTTCGGCCAGTTCCAGCAGGGTGCGGTGACGCATTGAACCGGTGAAGTGCAGGTG
>JARICB010000288.1 GCA_029264225.1 Nocardioides sp.
GTCCAGGTGTCGGGCCTCTACTCGATGCCGTACGTCGGTGCGGTCCGCCCTGGCTGAGTGCCCGAGCTCGAAGACCGGTCGCTCACAATGGTGGGTGGCCGGTCTTTCGTTGTCTGTAGCGGCCCTCGTGCTGGTCGCGCTCCTGGCTCGACCCGAGACACCCGCCGAGGCGCCCAGCGTCCCGGCCGGGCTGGCCGCAGCAGCCTTGCAGGACCTGATCAGCGCGCTCGAGCAACGAGATCTCGAGGCAGCCGGAGACCTGGCTCCCGTGGGCGCAGCCCCTGCGGCAGCGCAGTTGCGCACGGCCGTGCGCAACGCACGATCGATCAACCTCACTGACCTGTCGGCTCGCTACCTCGACAAGGTCGGAGCAGTGGCCGCCGACGGGTCGTGGACGGCGGCCGTGGACCTGACCTGGGCCGTAGCCGGCTTCGACGCGTCTCCCTCGCGGGCCGAGGTGCTGATCGGATTCGTCCGGGTGGACGACAGAGTGGCGATTACCTCCCTAGGCGGAGGAGATCGGGTCAGCCCGCTGTGGTTGAGCACACCACTCGTCGTACGACGTAGCCCTGACGCGCTGGTGCTCGCAGCCGGAGAAGACGCCGAGCGTCAGGCCAGGTTGTTCGCACGCCGCGTCGATCGGGCAATTCCCGTGGTGCGTCAGGTGTTGCCGCAATGGCGTCCCTCTGTGGTGGTCGAGTTGCCAGCTTCTGCGGCGGGGCTCGACGCAGCACTGGGAGTGCAGGAAGGCAGCCATGCCGGCATTGCGGCCGTGACCACCTCGGACGCGCGGATTTTCGTCAATCCCGAAGTCGCTGGGCGACTTCGCGGAGCCGGGGCGCAGGTCGTGATCAGCCATGAGTTGGTGCATGTGGCCACCGGTGCCGCCACCGCGGGGATGGACGCCTGGCTCGTGGAAGGCTTCGCCGACTACGTGGCACTGCGCGACGTGGGGCTGCCTGCCAGCACCACGGCAGCGCGCGCTCTGGCATCCGTGCAGCGCGAAGGGGTGCCCGACGATCTCCCGGGCAGCGCGGAATTCGAGACATCGGCCAGCGATCTCGTGGCGGCCTATGAGTTCGCCTGGCTGGCCTGCGTTGAAGTTGCCGAGCAGGTGGGGGAGCAGGGTCTGCTCCAGGTCTACCGCCGCGCCTCCGAAGGAGTGAGCACGGTCCAGGCGCTGTCCTCGGTCGGGTTGAGCTCCGGAGGGCTGCTGCGCGGGTGGCAGCACCGACTCAGGAGCATGGAGTCGTGAGCCCATCCTCCCCCTCCTCGCTGACCGACAGCGACCTGCGAGGCGCACGCCGCTGGTCGCTGCTCGTCATCGTGACGGCGGTGATCGGGCTGGGTCTGGTCGCCGCTTTCTGGGTGCCGTGGCAACCGGTGCCGGGCGGCCAGCCTCCTGCGGTGTCGCCCGACTCGGTGTTCACCGCCGAGCAGATCAGGCGGGGTGAGGAGTACGCCGCCTGGTCGCGGCGATGGAGCCTGCTCTCGGTAGGCATCACCCTAGTGGTCTCGTCGGTGCTGGGCTTCAGTCGATGGGGAGTGCGGTTGATGTCGAGGCTGCCGCGGCCATGGGGGATCCGGGTCGTGCTGGGAGTCGTGGTGGTCAGCCTGATCGGGCGAGTGGCCACGCTGCCGTGCAGCGTGATGCTCCAGCGCCACCGTCTTGCCAACGGCCTGAGCAGTCAGTCCTGGTCGAGTTACGCGCGCGATCTCCTGACCGGTCAGGCCATTGGCGTGCTCACCACTGCCGTGGCGCTGCTGATCCTGATCGGCCTCGCGCGCCGGTGGCATCGGGCCTGGCCCGCCATCGCCTCCGGTCTGGTCGCCGTGCTGGTGGTCCTCGGGTCGTTCGTCTATCCGGTCCTGGTGGAGCCGCTCTTCAATACCTTCACGCCGCTTCCCGAGGGCACTCTGCGTAACCAGATCCTGGCGGCGGCCGACAGCGAGGGGGTGCACGTCGACGAGGTGCTGGTGGCTGATGCCTCGCGTCGCACGACCACCCTCAACGCCTACGTCTCGGGCATCGGCAGCACCCGCCGCGTCGTGGTCTACGACAACCTCGTGGAGTCACTGCCCGAGAACGAGGCATTGTCAGTGGTCGCTCACGAACTGGCGCACGCCAAGAACCAGGATGTGGTGATCGGTACGTCCTTGGGAGCATTGGGCGCAGCGGCGGGGGTAGGGCTGCTGGCGCTTCTGCTCAGCGCGGGGTCGGGGAGCCGCCGGCTGCGGATGGCTGATCCTCGCGTTGTACCGCTCGTGCTGGCGCTCACGGTCTGGGCCTCGCTTGCGGCCAGCCCGATGGAGAACGCGATCAGCAGGAAGATCGAAACCCGGGCTGACGTGCAGGCGTTGACCACGATCGCCGACCCGCAGGCCCTTGTCGAGATGCAGCGCACGTTGGCCCTGCGCTCATTGGCCGACCCCACGCCGCCGTCGTGGATCCAGTGGTGGTGGGGGAGTCACCCCACGACGCTGGAGCGGATTGCGATTGCTCGACAGTTCAGAACACCAGGTCGTACAACGGAATGATCCTGGTGCCGAGAGTCGACATGGCGGTAAACAGGCCGGCGGCGCTCAACGCGGCCAGCAGGGCGTATTCGACGGCGCTGGCACCACGCTCGTCCCTGGTGCTGTCCACCGGACGTGGAGTCGTCATGAAGGCCTCTCGGGTGGGTAGAGCAATGGGCCGGTGCCTCTCGACGCGAGAGACCCCGGCCCACCGGAAGGTCGGTCGCTCAGAGCTTGGTGCTGATCGTGTTGAAGGCGGTGTTGATCTGGCCACCGAGGATCACCACGGTGCCGATGATGACGGCGGCGATCAGGGCCACGAGCAGGCCGTACTCGACCGCGGTGGCGCCCTTCTCGTCGTCACGGCGGGCGTTGAGGAGAATGGTGAGGAACTGGATCATGATGGATACCCCTACAGGTGTGAAGTCGGTATGTTCAGGTTCCCGGGGGAACCCGGTAGTAGGAACTCTGCTCGACCTCCTGGCGCCGCGGATCGGGTGTTCGGTCGGGACCTGCTAGTCCATTAGGACTAGGGAGACCGGCCCACCCGAGCGACCCCCGGGTCCTACTCGACCGGGTCGGGCAGGAACCTCAGAAGCGCTGCGGTGCCAGGTGGTCGAGCAGTCCCAGTCGCATTGCCGCGATCAGGGCCTGGGCCCGGTTGGCGGCCCCCAACTTCTGGTAGATGTGGGTGATGTGGGTCTTGGCCGTGGACTCGCTGAGAAACAGTCGGCCGGCGATTTCGCCCGTACCCAGACCATCGGCCAACAGAGAGAGCACCTCGTCCTCTCGTGCGGACAGCGTAGGGGTGGACGGGCCGTTGGCCCGTCGCATCATCGCGGCCGTCAGGCCGGTGCAGATGAACGTTCGGGGTGTCACTGCCGCATGCTTGGCCGCACTCACCACCTCGCCGACCTTGCTGTCCTTGCCGACGAACGCTGAGGCTCCTGCCTCCATCGCCGCGAAGATCTGCTCGTCTCCGGCGTGCATGGTCAACACCACCAGCCCGGTGGTGGCGCTCGCGGCGCGCACTGCGCGCACCACGTCGAGGCCGTGACCGTCGGGCAGTTGCAGGTCGGTCACCACCACGTCCGGCTGAAGGTCACGCCAACGCGACATGGCCTCCGCGACGTTGCCCGCCTGGCCTACGACGGTGGTCTGCTCGTTGCGGTCGAAGGCCCGGGCCAAGCCCTGTCGGATCAGCTCGTGGTCATCGACGAGAAGCACTGTGGTGGTCACGTGATTCGGTCCTTTCACTGGTCGTCGAGATCGCGGTGTGCAGCAGCACGACGGTGCCACCGTCGCCCCGGGGCCCGACGGACAACTCCGCGCCGATTCGCTCGGCTCGCTCGGTCATGGTCTGCAGTCCCCAGTGCCGTTCGCGCGGAGTAGCGTTCCCGACGCCGTCGTCCTCGATCACCAGTCGGATCGACGAGCCGTCGGTAAGCAGAGTGACCCACAGGTTCTTTGCTCGAGCGTGGCGACGCACGTTGCCGACGGCTTCCTGGGCAATACGTAAGAGTTCGACCTTGGTGCGGTCGGGCAGCATCGGACCGGACTCCTCGAGCCGGAGATGAACGTGGAGGTCCGTGTCGTGACCGACCTCCCTGACGTATTCGGACAGTGCTCCGGAGAACCGCTGCTCGGAAACGTGGTGGCGGAGGTCGAAGATCGAAAAACGCAGTTCCGTCAGGATCCTGCTTATTTCGCTACGGAGCGAGGCGGCCAGTTCGCGGATCGTCGCTTCGTCCGACATCGTCTCGATCTCGTCGACGATGTAGCCGAGCGCCACCACCTCCTGGGCTACGCCGTCGTGAATCTCGCGAGCGATGCGGTTGCGTTCCTCGGCGATGGCGAGGAGTCGCACGTCATCGAACAGCACGGCCGTGTCGAGACGAAGCACGAAGTCGTCGGCGATGAACTGCGCCTGCTGCCGGAGTTCGGCGGTCCAGCCCGCGGCTCGGACCAACAGCACACAGCCGCTCAACCTTTCCGAACCACGCAGGCGAAGCAGCGTCACCTCGGGGTGTGCCAGGGGGGCGGAGCCGGCGGCGTCGACAGAGTCCAACAGGTCAGACAGCTCGACGGAGCCGCCGTGTGAGCAGAGCAAATTGAGGCTCTCGCCTCGTCCGCTGGTGAACACCGCTGACTGTTGGGCGCCCGTGGTCGCGCGCAGCGACGCCTGGAGCTCGGTAGCGAGCTGCACACTGTCGAGCCCGACAGCGCCACGTTGCGCCAGTTGATGTAGTTGCGACATCAGTTGGTTGGCCTCCGCGTAGGGCGCCTGGCGGGCCTCGAAGTCGCGAACTGAGCGCAGTTGCCAGCTCGCCAGCAGGCCGACGCCGAATCCGATGGCAAGCCAAGGCACCGCCCTGCTGAGGCGCTCGCCCGCGTCCGGGACCGAGACCAGGAGGGTGATCACCGTGGCGGTGAACCCCATGAACGTCGTGTTGGTCGTGGTGAGGATGCCGCACCTTACGCCAGCCACGATGGGCGGCACGGCCAGGTAGGCCAGGGCCGCGGGTTGTTCGGGCACCGAGCACAGCAGCAGGGAGACCAGCAGGGCCTCGCCGACCGGGAGCCAGCGCAGTCCCGCCGTCGGGGCTCCCCACTCGAGCACACTGGCCGCAGCAGCGATCAGCGCGAGAGCCGCGAGCAAGGGCGCCCCCTGGCCGAACGAGCCCGAGGTGGCGACTCCTCCAGTGGCGAGCGCGAGGGTGAACACGCGCACCGCGGTGGTGGCGCGCCATTGCCGCAGCCAGGTGTTCGCGACCCGTGCGTTGGTAAGGCTCATGTCTGGGCGAACATGTCCATCATGCTGATCGCCGCGGGTCCGATCACCATCAGGAATAGACACGGCAGGATGAAGAGCACCAGCGGGATCATGATCCGCACCGGCACCTGTTGGGCCTTCTCCTCGGCGCGTTGGCGTCGCTTGGTCCGCATCTCCTTGCTCTGCACCCGCAGCACCCTGCCGATCGGGATGCCCAGGCTCTCGGCCTGCACCATCGCCAGGCAGAAGGACTTCAGATCGGCGATGGAGGAGCGCTCGGCCATGGCGCGCAGGGCATCAGAACGACCGACCCCCAGCTGCATCTCCTGAAGCAGGCGGGAGAACTCTTGGGACAGCGGGCCGGCGGTGTTGAGTGAGACTCGGCTGACGGCGGCGTCGAAGCCCAGACCCGCCTCCACTGACACCGTCAGCAGGTCGATAGCGTCGGGAAGTGCGTTGCGCATCAGCTTCGAGCGCTTCTCCCCAGCGTTGTAGAGCAGGATGTTGGGTAGCAGGTAGCCGAGGCTACCGAGCAGTCCGGTGAGAATGACGACTCGCAGGAACGGTAGGCCCAGGGCAGCCAGGTAGAAGAAGCTGATCAACCCGAGGGTGAACAGGCCCAACACCTTGAGCCCGATGAGTCGGCTCGTGCTCCACCCGGACGGGTTGCCGGCGACGTTCAAGCGGTACTGCAGTTTGGTGGCTGTGTCTGCGCGCACCATCTTGCGGCCGAGGTCGACGAAGCGATCACCCAGGGGAGCCAGCACACGCTCGGCGAACGGTCGCTCGAGTTCCTCCTGCTTCATCGACTCCGGAGCGGCGTCCAGTGCCTGGATCGCGCCCAACGAACGGGCCAGACCGCGCCGCTCCACGGTGATCACACCGATCACGCTCATCGCCAAGGCCAGCGCCGAGAAGAGCAGGACGCCACCGAGAAGCAGCATCACGGATGGTGACATCTGCTTACACCTCCACCTTCGCGAGTTTGGACATGAACCAGCCGCCCATGACGAGCAGCACCGTGGCGATCAGCAGGAACACCCAGCCCAGGAACGTCGTCCAGAGCACCTCGACATATGCCCGGTTGGCGATGTACATGTACACCAACAGGAAGGGGGGCAGGGCAGTCAGGATGTAGCCGGAGAGTCGACCCTCGGCGCTGAGCGCCTTGACCTGACGACGTAGATATTCCCGCTCCCGTAGCGTGTCTGCCACGGTGTGCAGGATCTCGGCCAGGTTGCCGCCGACCTCGCGCTGGATCCGGATGGCCATGACTACCCAGCCGAAGTCATCACTCTCCATGCGTTCACCGACTCCCTCGAGTGCATCGGTGATGTCGACACCGAGTCGCTGTTCGACGAGCGCGCGACGCAGTTCGCCTGCCATCGGTTCGTTGCCCTCGCGGACGACGGTGTCGACGGCCTGCGGCATGGAGAGACCGGCCTGGAGACCACCGGCCATGAGTCCCAAGGTCTCGGCCAGTTGGGAGTTGAAGGCGTTCAGGCGCCGCCCGTGCTTCCAGCGCAGGTACAGCCATGGAAGAACGATGCCCAGGATCAGGCCGAGCACGGTCATTGCTCCGCCGAGCAGGACGAAGAAGGCCCCGGCAGTGCCTATGGCGATGGCGACGTGCATAAGCACCCACTCGGCAGCCGTCAACGCTGACCCGGCACCCGCAAGTCGCTGGGAGATCCGCGACTCCAGATCGGCGCTCACCAGACGGTCGGTGAAGGCCACGGCCGAGTCCTTGACGCCGGCCGAACTGGCCAGCCGTTTTCCGGTCGGAGCCTTGTCGTCGGTGCCCGCGAAGTAGTCACCGAGGCGCTTGTCAACGGCTGACTTGCGGCCGGTCCCACCGGAGATGGCAGCCCATGCCAGGGCCGCGAGGCTCAGGAACAGGGCGACAGCACCGGCCAGCATGAGCGGGGTGCCGATCAGTGGCTTCTCGACCACCACGACAGCAGGGCCAGTGTCGGGAGAGGTCGCAGCCCGCTCCAGGCTGACGAACGCCGAGTCGGAGTAGGTCGTCCCCACGCCCGCAACCGTGACCGTGATGTCGGCCTCTTGGCTCACTCCCGCGGGGGGTTCGAAGCTGACCAGCAACTGCTGGGAGAGCGCGGTGGCCTGGTCCGCGAAGACTTGGCCCAGCACGTCGGGATCGGCCGGAATGACCTGACCGTTCGTCTCGGTTGCCAGCGTTGCCAAGGCGCCAGCCTTCGCGGCTGAACCGATGGAGACGACGTCGATCACGACCTCGGCGTCTGCGGCCGTCTTGGCCACCGTCTCGAGGGTCGCAGTGCTGCCGGTGTCTGCGCCATCGGAGAGGAGAAGGAGCGACCTCGAGCCATCCGTGCCGG
>JARICB010000295.1 GCA_029264225.1 Nocardioides sp.
AACTTCGCAGACCAACCGACGTGCTGGCGCCAGCCCAGCAAGTTCGCCGGCTTCACATCTTGGTGGGTCACCTTCGCTCGATGCAGTTGCCCAAGCGCAATTGCGCAATCGCGAACGAGGGCTAGGCCGACCGCGAACTCGGCAACATCGGTTGCGTCAAGGACGTCTCGAGAGTCGCCGTCTGCCTCCTCGAATATCAAGTAACTGACGCGACCGGGAAACGCATCGGGCACTGTCACAGTGCCCGATGCAATGGCGTGGACGACGCGCCGCATCTTTTGTTGCCGACATTGCTCCAGCAGATCCCGTTCAAATAGAAAGGCCGCTGATAGCCGCTGCAGCGCCTCGGCCAAGTCGTCTTCCTCGAATGCGGACGACCAATCTAGTGCTTTGCAGAAAGCTCGCTTTCCAGTGCGATTCCTCACGATGTATCCGACTGAAAACTCCGCCTGCGTCCGGTCTGATTGAGCTGCGACCTTCCCGATCACTTCCCAGTCTGGGTCAAGCGTTAGCCCCATCAGCTGTTCTGCCGCGGGGATCACGTGCGGTCGGACTTGCCGTAGTAGTAGCCGGTTACCGCACCCACCAAGCCGACTAACGGCGAGATCAGCAAGCCCGCAATCTCGGCGAATGACTCAGCTGGAACCCGCTTGAACCACAGCAGCAGTATCAGACCGACCACCACAACGATCAGCAGTCCTACGAGCAGATACGCCAGGTAGGCGCGAGTCTCGTCAACCGGGCGTGCACGCTTTTCCGTGACACTGCGAGGCTCTACGTTCCCCCAGTCGCCCAAGTCGATGAAGTTCTCGTCGAACGGTGTCTCGTTGCTTGGCGCGGTCATGCGGATCCCCCTAGGTTCTTACAACGTTCGGACTAGCGAAAGACAACTTCCCGCTGTACGCCGTCTTCCTCTACCAGGATCTTCCCGCCAGCCTGCGCTCGCTCCTTGATGTATCGCTCAGTCGCCAGCGCCTTGCGCAGATACCCAGACACAGTCTCGTTGTCGGCATCCGCCAGTTCCTTCAGGTCTTCGTAGTCGTCCCGCAACATGCTGATTGCAACGCGGACGCGATCCTGCTCGCCCATGACATACTCCTTGCGTAGTCGGTATGTGCCTAGTATGCGTCAAACACACACGGGACGCAACTGCGATCCCCTGTCGTCGCGTGATCTGTCGGATGCTGACACGCCTGCACCCCGCGCGGCCATGGGCGGGGCTCGTAGCCCGCTCTGCGAGCCAGAAACGGCGCAACGCCCCGTGACCAAGCCTTTCAGTCGATGCCTCCGGCACCGACGGACACTTGGCGAAGTCGAGGCGGTCCGGTCTCACCGCCTGCAGGACGTCGATGAACGCAGGACCAGTCCGCGAATCTGGGTAGCCCATTCCGCCGCAAATCGGCGCCTACCGCTGTTGCCGGATCTGACGATGATCGTGTGTCCGGACTTAGAACTCGTTCATGCTCATGTGCCATGCGACATGCCGCTCAGTCCACTGCGAGTGGTCGCCCTCGGTTGAGGCAATCAAGGCGCCGCACTGACGGCAGACCCCTGACAACTCGTTGAAGGCGTCGATCCACCCGGTGTTGTTCAGGTCATCTAGGGAAGGCACGTTGCCAACCGTAGTAGTGACCGGAGGCCGTCAGCAGGATATTCACCCGGATCGCACCCATCTCCCGCGATGCGGAAGTCAGCAGAAGGTGCGATTATCCGCCGCCAAAGCAGCGCCGTCGAGGACCCTCCGAACGTTCCTAAGAGACCGCTCGGAGCACCCCAGAAATGCCCTCATCGGACCCACACGGCTAAATCTCTTGCGGACTGTGTGCGGACTGGGAGGGGTCACACCCCTCTGACCTGCGCAAACGCGCAGATTCAGACGTTGAAGCGGAACTCCGCCGCAGTCCGCCACCGGAGCCACCACTGACTGGGCAGCACAACCTGCATACCCGCCCACCATTTCCCCGGATCATTCATCCCTCACGAGCGTTCGTGCCTGCCAACGATCAGCGCGGTGCTCGATCTCAATCGGGTGATCGAAGCACTCGCTCACCCGATCGGTCGTCAGGATCTCTTGAGCCGGGCCAACTGCATACACCTGACCGTGTTTGACCAGCATGGCGTGGGTAGTCGTTGTCGGGAGCTCCTCCAAGTGATGGGTCACCAGAATGGTGGCGAGGTCTGGTCGCATCCGGTGGAGCCCGTCGATGGTCGTGAGGAACTGTTCGCGCGCGGCGACATCGAGTCCTGTGGCAGGCTCGTCCAAGAGCAGGAGTGGAGGGTCTGGTAGCAGTGCACGCCCGATGAGAGTCCGTCCTCGTTCACCCTGCGACATGGTCGGCCAAGTAGCGGCTTCAAGGCCCGTGAGACCGAGCATCTGGATCAGCTCGTCGACACGATCCTGGGTGATGTCGTCTGGACGCCACCGCGGCATGAGCTCTGTCGTTCCCGTTGCGCCCGTGAGGATGACCTGCCGGACAGTGAGCGGCGAGCGGAGCGGATGACGCGGATTGATGTGCCCAATGGATTCGCGCAGTTTGCGGATATCGACGCGACCGAGCTTGCGGCCAAGGACATGGACACTGCCTCGAGTGGGATGCGTGACTGCTCCACACATGCTCAGGATGGTGCTCTTGCGGGCCCCGTTCGGGCCGATCAGCGCCCACCGTTCCCCCGCACGAACGGTCAGATTGATGTCGGTAAGGATCTGCCGAGATTCCCGCACGAAGTCCACGGCTTCCAGACGGAGGATCTCCCGGTCAGGCATTGGCGCTCTCCAATTCAGAGGGTTCGGTCGAACGGCAGCAGCGCCGCGACCGCTCCGGCATAGAAGTCGTTCGCTGCACGGGTCGCAGTGAGCGCCCAAGGCCCAGCTGGTTTCGGCTGGCCGGACGGGTCAGCTCCTGGCGCGGCGGCGAAGGAGAAGTCGCTGAGACACGGGATAGACTCTACACAACTTCTCAGACAAGTAGCGAAGTGGAGACTCCATGGCACAGGTGACACGCATCCCGCTCGCAGAGCAAGCAGCAGACCTGCTCCTCGAGCGCATTCGTGCAGGCGAGTGGGCCCTCGGCTCAAAACTCCCCGGGGAGAACGCGCTCGGCCCGCAGCTCGGCGTAGGCCGCTCCACCGTTCGCGAAGCCATCCGTCGTCTTGCTGGACAAGGCGTACTCGCGACGCGTCAGGGTGCCGGTGTCTTCGTGGCAGCACTCGATGTTGTCGAGGACTGGAGTACGGCGCTGCGAAAAGCCGACATCAACTCCGTGATCGAAGCTCGCATCGCCATCGAAGTCGAAGCTGCAGCCCTCGCGGCCGAGCGGCGATCCCCCGCTGAGCTACGCACCATCAGCCATGCCGCAGCTAGGCGTGACGCACAACGAACCGACATCGAAACTCACGTCGACGCCGACATCACTTTCCATCGATCGATTGTCGCGGCAGCGCACAACCCGATCCTCATCGACCTGTTCGACACCTTCACACCGCGCAGCCGGCAAGCGATGATCGACTTACTGAGCCTCCGCGGGGAGTTTGGTAGCGACATCGATCAGCACGCACACGCCCGCATCCTCGACGCAATCGCGGGCCGAGACGCGCAAGCGGCCGCAGCTCTGGCGCGTGAGCACCTGCTTACCCTCAAAATGAAGTGAGGACGTCTGGGCAGGACCCACCCGCCCAGGAATGTCGAGCGGAGAAGCGGCGAGCATGTGCTCTGGGCTTCGCCAAAGGTTTAGTTCGAGAACCTGAACTCGACCACGTCGCCGTCGACCATGACGTAGTCCTTGCCCTCCATGCGCACCTTGCCGGCCTCCTTGGCCTTCTGCATGGTGCCAGCGGCCATCAGGTCGTCGAAGGAGACGATCTCGGCCTTGATGAAGCCCTTCTGGAAGTCGGTGTGAATGACTCCGGCGGCTTCAGGCGCGGTGGCGCCCTTCGGGATGGTCCAGGCCCGCGTTTCCTTGGGGCCAGCGGTCAGGTAGGTCTGCAGGCCGAGAGTGTCGAAGCCGACCCGGGCCAGCACCTCGAGGCCGGACTCCTCGATGCCCATGTCGGCGAGCATCTCCTTGGCCTCGGCATCGTCGTCGAGCTCGACCAGCTCGGACTCGAACTTCGCGTCCAGGAAGATCGCCTCGGCGGGCGCCACGATGGCCTGCATCTTCGACTTCAGCGTCTCGTCATTGAGTTCGTCGGCGTCGCAGTTGAAGACGAAGATGAACGGCTTGGCCGTCAGCAGCGAGAGCTCACGGAGGAGTTCGAGGTCGAGCTTGGTGTCGCTGACCGGCGTGCCCCCCTCGAGCGCGGTGAGCGCCGCACGGGCGACGTCGAGGACGGCGGCCTTCGACTTGTCGCCGCGGACCTCCTTCTCCAGCCGCGGGATCGCCTTCTCCACGGTCTGGATGTCGGCCAGGATCAACTCGGTCTGGATGGTGCCGATGTCGGAGGCGGGGTTGACCTCGCCGTCGACGTGGGTGACGTCCTCGTCGCGGAAGACGCGCGTCACCTGGCAGATCGCAGCAGATTCGCGGATGTGGGAGAGGAACTTGTTGCCCAGACCCTCACCCTGCGAGGCGCCGGCCACGATCCCGGCGATGTCGACGAACTCGACCGTCGCGGGTAGCAGCTTCGCCGACCCGAACACCTCCGCGAGCCGCGGGAGCCGATCATCGGGAACCCCGACCACGCCGACGTTGGGCTCGATCGTGGCGAACGGATAGTTCGCCGCCAAGACGTCGTTCTTGGTCAGAGCGTTGAAGAGCGTTGACTTGCCCGCGTTGGGGAGACCGACGATGCCGATGGTGAGAGCCACGGCGGATGAGTCTACGGGCGTCACGACACGCCAGTCGAAACGCCGCACGGGGACACCGGTTTGCGTGGCCTTGGACCAGTCTTGTTCACTCGGGGGGGTCCACCCCCGGAGTTGACCCTCCTGTGCCCCGACGTCCGAGGACTCATGCCCCCATTGCTCCGAGAGCTCCTCGCGGTCCTCGCTTCCCTGCAGTCCGCGGCGGTGGCGTTGCCCGCCCCCGAGGTGCCGGCCGCACCGCTGACCAGCGACGTCGCTGTCTCCTCCTCCAGCGTCGTTTTCACCGACGGCTTCGATACGCCGTACGGCGAACGCTGGACCCACCTCGTCTCCTCCACGCCCGAGAGCGTCACCCAGACCACGCTCGAGGACCGCACCGTCGTGGAACTGCGGCCCGAGGCCCACCTGGAATACACCTCCCCGGTCCCCTACGAGCCGGGCACCACCTACCGCGTCAGCGCCACTCTCAAGATGCCGCGCGAGACCGGCGTGCACCCGGCGTTCTGGCTGCGCACCAACGACCTCCAGCGGGCCGGCGAGATGGACGTGGTCGAGAGTTGGGGAGAGCAGAAGGGCTGCGGCCGGGTGCAGGTCGCCTACTACTGGCGCTACTCCCCCCCGATCGGCGACGTGGAGTGCGCGGGTGATCGCTACCCCCAGGACATGGACGCCTGGCACACCTATGCCGTGGAGTTCACCTACCAGGCCCCGGGGCAGGACCCGGCCGCCGAGACCGAGACGCCTACCCGATTCTTCGTTGACGGCGTCGAGACCTGGTCGACACCGCACGCGCCCGTCGCGGCTGAGAGGCTGCGCCTGCAGAACAAGCGGAACTGCCCCGACGAGGAACAGCCGACCTGCGGACAGACCTCGACGACCCCCTCGATGTACGTCGATGGCGTCAGCGTCGAGGTCATCGGCCGGGCACCATCGGGAGCACCGGCCGACCTGAGCGCGATCCGCGAGACCGAGACGGGAGTCGAAGCGCATGTGCTGAGCGCGGAATCCGGCTACTCCGTCTATGCCAATCTGACCCCACTGCCACTCACGGGACGGGGGTGGCGATACACCGGCGGCGACTTCGACGGCGACCGCGTCAACGACATCTATGCGGTGCGGATGGCCGGTCGAAAGACCGCCCAAGTGCAGGTGCTGGACGGCGCCGACCTGCTGCACTCCTCCCTCAACCACTCCACGATCGTCGAACGTCGAGGCGGCTTGGGCCGGACGAAGTTCCTGACCGGCGACGTCGACGGCGACGGCCTTGACGACCTCTATCTGATCTCCAACACCCCCAAGGGCCAGACCCACCTGAGCGTGCTCGACGCCGCCACCGGCTTCCAGACCAGGCTCCTCGACGTCGATCTTCCCCTCCCGAAACTGCCTCGTGACCGCTGGCGCGTGACCACCGGCGACTACGACTTCGACGGCCGTGACGACCTCTACCTGGTGGATACGCAAGCCGGCGAGCACACGGCGGTGCACATCCTGAACGCAGCCACCGACTTTGCGACCTACCTCGCACAGACCGCCACGGCATCGGCCCCAATGGACGAGTCATGGTCGGTTACGACGACCGACGACAACGCCGACGGCCGCGATGACCTGGTGCTCGTGGACGGGGACGCTGCGGGCGCCACCGAGACGCACACGCTGGACGCAGCGAGCGGCTTCACGACATACACCCGCGAACTGCGCACGGTCCTGGGCGCGACGACCGACGGCTCGTGGACCATCACGAACTGACTCTCTGCCCCCGTACGCTCTGCCCATGAGTCAGCTCACCGCCCCCGTCGGCCTGCGCGAGCCCGCGCACCAGGTCTCCCCCCGCGCCATCACCTACTGGCGCGCCGGGGCCCTGGCCGGAAGTCTGGTCGTGTGGATCGCGGCCATCGCGATCTACGTCTTCGCCCTCGTTGAACGTCCTTGGTGGACCACAGCGATCCTGGTCGTGGTGTTGCTCGAGCCGCTGGTGCACCTCTTCGTGATGCCGCCCCTGAGGTTTCGCATCCACCGCTGGGAGATCACCGACACGGCCATCCACACCCGCTCGGGCTGGCTCTCGATCGACACCCGGATCGCCCCGCTGAGCCGCGTGCAGACCGTGGACACCACCCAGGGGGCCATCATGCGGCTCTTCAACCTGGCGTCGCTGACCGTCACCACGGCGTCGGCCGCCGGCCCCATCTCGATCGACTGTCTCGACCAGGACGTCGCCCGCCGCCTCGTGCACGAACTCACCGAGATCACCGGTGCCAGCGAAGGCGACGCCACGTGACGATGGACCCGAGTCCGATCGACGAAAGCCCGGTCGACGCCAGCCCGATCGACGCCCGCCCGTGGCAGCGGCTCGACCCGCGCAACCTGATGCTCGACCCGGTCAAGGTGGTCGGTCAGTTCGCCGTGCCCGCCGTGATCGCCATGATCGGCCTGCGTCAGGGCGGCGGCGGCATGCCCTGGTGGGCGCTGCCGTTCGTGCTGCTCGGGGCCGTCGCCTTCGGCGCCCTCCCCTGGCTCACCACCTTCTACCGGGCCACCGACACCCAACTCCAAGTGCGCTCCGGCTGGCTGAACAAGAAGCTCAAGACCGCCCCACTCGACCGGGTCCGCAGCGTCGACCTCGAGGCGTCGCTCCTGCACCGGGTGCTCGGGCTGACCAAGGTGCAGATCGGCACCGGCGTGGACGACGACCGGATCGTGCTCGACTCGCTCTCGCGTGATTCGGCTGCCGCCCTGCGCGCCTTCCTGCTCGCCCGACGTACGACGGCCCCGGCGAACCAGCCGAGCGACTCGAGCAAGCCAGCGGACTCGCCCGTCTCGGCACCACCCACGAAGGCGCCTGCGGCAGAGGTGCTCGCCACCATCAACTGGGACTGGTTGCGGTTCGCGCCCTTCAGTTTGAGCCGACTGGTGCTTCTCGCGGGCGCGATCGGCCTGCTTGCCCAGTTCGGCGACGATCTTCCGATCACCAACACCGCCTCCAGCACGTGGAACTGGGTGCAGCAGTTCGCCCTCTGGCTCGTGATCGGCGCTCTCGTGATCAGCTGTCTGATCGGCTGGATCCTGGTGTCGGTGACCGGCTACGTCGTCCAGTGGTGGAACATGCGCCTGACCCGTGGCAGCGGCTCACTTCATCTGACGGCCGGCCTGTTCACGACCCGCTCCATCAGCGTCGAGGAACAGCGAGTGCGCGGCGTGCAACTGAGCGAGCCGTTGCTGCTGCGGGCCGTCCGTGGCGCCGAGCTGCACACGTTGGCGACCGGCGTCGGCGATGGCGGCGTGACCCAGATCCTGCCGCCGTGCCCGCGCGGGGTTGCGCAGGCCGTCGGCGAGAAGATCCTGCTCCGACCCGGCAATCTGAGCGTTGCGCTGACATCGCACGGTCGGGCGGCCCACCGACGCAGCTACATCCGTTGGGTGCGCCTCGCGCTGGCGTTCAGTGCGTTGTGCGTCATCCCGATCGTGTACTTCGACCTCTTGCCCTTGTGGCTGACGCTCGTCGCAGGGGTCGGGGTCGTGCTGGCGGGCTGCGGGGTGGCGGAGTCGGCCTACCGACACCTGGGTCATGCCAGAACGACCGACCACCTGGTCGTAGGCAGCGGCGCGCTCAGCCGGGTGCGCACCGTGCTCGAGGTCGAGGGCATCATCGGCTGGGTGCTGAGCCAGACCTGGTTCCAGCGTCGGGTCGGGCTCGCCCACCTGATCGCCACCACTGCCGCTGGCTCCGAGCGGGTCGTCGCCCGCGACATCCCCATCGATCTGGCCATCGAACTGGCCGACGCCGCGACGCCGGGCGTGCTGACCGCGTTCCTCGCCTGAGAGGGTGACCCCGTGCGAATCGCAACCTGGAACGTCAACTCCCTCCGCTCCCGTATCGACCGCGTCGAGGCCTTCCTGCAACGCCACGAGGTCGACGTGCTCGCCCTCCAGGAAACCAAGGCCCGCGAGGACCAGCTACCGCTGATGGGTCTGCAGGCGCTGGGCTACGAGGTGGCGGTCGCCGGCGTCAACCAGTGGAACGGCGTCGCCCTGATCTCCCGGGTCGGCCTCGAGGACGTCACGGTCGGCTTCGAGGCCATGCCCGGGTACGGCGATCCGATGGCGGCGGAGGCGCGGGCCATCGGCGGCCTCTGCGGTGGCGTCCGCATCTGGTCGCTCTACGTACCGAACGGCCGCAAGCCCGACGATCCGCACTACGTCTACAAGCTCGACTGGTTGGCCCGCCTGCGCGAGGCTGCGGGCGAGTGGCTGGACGGTGACACCGCGCTGGTCGGTGACTGGAATGTGGCCCCTACCGACGACGACGTCTTCGACCCGGCCCAGTTCCGCACCTCCACCCACGTCACACCGCCCGAGCGGGCGGCCTTCCAAGGTTTCCTCGACGACGGTTACGCCGAAGTGACCCGCCAACACGCCCCCGGGTACACGTACTGGGACTACTACCGCCAGCGTTTCGAGCGCGACCGGGGTCTCAAGATCGACTTCGTGCTCGGCTCTCCGAGCCTGGCCGCACGCGTAAGCGGCGCCTTCATCGACCGTGACGAGCGCGACCCCGCCCAGGGCACCGGCTCGCCGTCGGATCACGCTCCGGTGATCGTCGACCTCGACTGAGGCACCCGCTCCGCAACCGGCGCCTCCGGCCGGCCGATGTCGGTGGCTCCTGCCACAGTGCAGGCATGGAGATGCTGATGACCCTGGTGATGCTGACGGTGGGCCTGGCCCTCGGCTTCGGGCTGGGCTGGTTCGCCTCGCGGGCCCGCCCCCGCGACGAGGGCGTAGTGGTCGCGCTCGAGCAGCGTAGTCAGGAGCAGGCGGTGGTGCGCGAAGGCCTGGACCGACTCCAGGATCAGCTTCGCGACCTCGACCACGAGCGGGCCACCTGGCAGGGACAGTTCAGCCAGCAGGTCGCCGACATGCGGCTGACCACGGAGTCGCTGCGCCGGGAGACCTCCTCGCTGGCATCCGCACTACGCAAGCCACAGGTCCGCGGTCGTTGGGGCGAGCTCCACCTGCGGCGATCGGTGGAGCTGGCGGGCCTCGTGGCCCGCTGTGACTTCACCGAGCAGGCTCAGCTGGCCGACGGGGTGCTGCGCCCCGACGTGGTCGTCCACCTGGCCGGCGGCAAGTCGGTGGTGGTCGACGCCAAGGTGCCCCTCGACGCCTTCCTCGACGCCGCCAGCAGCGAGGATGACGACGAACGCGAGGCCCACCTCCTGCGGCATGTGCACCAGCTGCGCACCCACGTCGACCAGCTCGCGGGCAAGGCCTACTGGCGAGCACTCGAGGAGACGCCGGAGTTCGTGGTGATGTTCGTGCCGGCCGAGGCGTTCCTTTCCGCCGCCCTCGACACCCAGTCCGACCTCCTCGACTACGCCGCGAGCAAGCACGTCATCCTCGCCACCCCGACGACCCTGATCGCGCTGCTGCGCACGGTCGCCCACGGGTGGTCGCACGAGACGCTCGCCTCACAGGCCGCCGAGGTACGACGCCTCGGCACCGAGCTCCACCAGCGGCTCGGCTCACTCGGCGGACACCTCGACAAGGTCGGCCGGTCCCTGGGTGCCGCTGTGAGCGCCTACAACTCGGCCGTCGGCTCCATCGAGGGCCGGGTGCTGGTCACCGCGCGCCGGTTCAGCGAGCTGGGGGTCACCCACGACGACCTCGCCGCGCCCCGGCAGGTCGAGGAAGGGCCCCGCAGTTTGAGTGCACCCGAGTTCGAATCGGATCTGCTACGCGGTGCCTGAGCGCTGACGGCACCCGCTCGAGGAGGCGGCGTCCGGCGCGGCACCCGGCCTCCGTCGGTGCGCGGTCCTACGGTAAGGCTTGTGAGTCACACCGGATCAGTGTGGACCGAAGGCATCGAGCCCGGCCGACAGGCCGTCGCGCTCGGGCTCGCCGCCACGCTCACTGTCGTGGCCATCGACGTGTCCCTGGTCGGCGAGCTGAGTTTCTTCTTCGACCTCTGCTTCATCGTGCTCTGCCTCGGGCTGGCACTGATCGTGCGCGCGCACGACTTCTTCACCGTAGGGGTGCTGCCACCCTTGATGATGCTCACTGTCGTTGCGCTGCTCGGAGCCGTCGCGCCGCACACCGTCGCCACCAGGGGCGACAGTTTCGTGCAGGCAACCGTCTCGGGTCTCGCCCACCACAGTGGCGCCCTGGTCGCCGGCTATGCCCTGTGCCTGGTCACGCTGGCCGTGCGTCAACGCGCCACGCAAGACACCTGAGCCCGGTTCAGACCTCGAACCGCTCCACGTCGCCTGCCCCGCGTCGCAGCACCTCGGGCTCGACGCCCGACCAGTCGATGACCGATGTCGGTTGAGCGGGTGTCTCCCCGGCCTCGATGACGATGTCGACGACGTGGTCGAGTTCTTCCTTGATCTCCCAGCCCTGGGTACGGGCCTCGTCCTCGCCGGGCAGGATCAGGGTGCTGGTCAGGATCGGCTCGCCCAACTCCTCCAGGATCGCGCTCACCAGGACGTGGGTAGGGATACGTACCCCGACAGTGCGCTTCTTCGGATGCATCAGCCGCTTCGGCACCTCGGCGGTGGCCGGCAGGATGAACGTGTAGGGCCCCGGCGTGGCGGCCTTGATCGCGCGGAACGCCGCGTTGTCCACGTGCACGAAGTGACCCAGTTGGGAGAAGTCACGGCACATCAGCGTGAAGTGGTGGCGCTCGTCGAGACCCCGGATGGCCAGGATGCGGTCGCGTCCGTCGCGGTTGCCCAACTGCACACCGAGCGCGTAGCCGGAGTCGGTCGGGTAGGCGATCAGGGCATCGTCGCGCAGCGCCTCGACGACCTGTGCAATCAGGCGCGGCTGCGGGTTCTCCGGGTGGATGTCGAGGAAACGCGCCATGACAAGCCTCAGGCCTGCTTGTTCTGGGCGGCCCGGATGTCGCGGCGCAACTCTGGTGGCAGCGCGAAGATCAGCGACTCCTCGGCCGAGTGCACGGCGCGAGCCCCGGGGTAGCCGCGCTCGGCCAGGAAGTTGAGCACACCGTCGACCAGATCGTCAGGCACGGAGGCGCCCGACGTGACCGACACGTTGTTGACGCCCTCGAGCCACGACTCCTCGATCTCGGTGTGGTCGTCGACCAGGTAGGAGGCCTTGGCTCCGGCCTCCAGAGCAACCTCGACGAGTCGGACCGAGTTGGAGGAGTTGCGAGAGCCCACGACGATCACCAGGTCGGCCTCGGGCGAGATCTCCTTGACCGCGAGCTGGCGGTTCTGGGTGGCGTAGCAGATGTCGTCGCTGGGCGGGTCGAGGAGCAGCGGGAATCGTTTGCGGATGGCCGCCACCGTCGTCAGAGTCTCATCGACCGAGAGCGTGGTCTGCGAGAGCCAGGCCACCTTGGCCGGGTCTCGCACCACGATGTTGGCGACGTCGTCGGGGCTCTGCACGAGCTGGATGTGCTCGGGCGCCTCACCGGCGGTGCCCTCGACCTCTTCGTGCCCTTCGTGACCGATCAGCAGGATGTCGTAGTCGTCGGAGGCGAACCGCTTGGCCTCGTGGTGCACCTTGGTGACCAGCGGGCAGGTCGCGTCGATCGTCTTGAGCTCACGCTCGGCGGCCTGGGCATGCACAGCGGGCGACACACCGTGCGCGGAGAACACCACTGTCGCGCCCTCGGGCACCTCGTCGAGCTCCTCGACGAAGATCGCACCGCGCGATTCCAGGTTGGCCACCACGTGCTTGTTGTGGACGATCTGCTTGCGCACGTAGACGGGCGCTCCGTAGAGGTCGAGCGCCTTCTCCACGGTGATGACCGCACGGTCGACGCCGGCGCAGTAGCCACGCGGTGCGGCCAGCAGCACCTCGCGCGCTGCTTGCGGATCGAGAACGGGCGGAAGGCCCAAATCGGAGGTCATGACCCGAGTCTAGGAGGTAGGCCGTCGGTGTCGTCGCCTACTCTCACCTGCGTGCCCACCTTGCGAGATGCCACCCTCGAGTCCCCGGCGCCCGTTCGCGCCGTGGCCAATGGCGTCAGCCAGTGGGTCGATCGCCTCGGCGCCGTGTGGGTCGAGGGCCAAGTAGCCCAGATCAGCAGGCGTCCGGGCCTCAACACCGTCTTCATGACGCTGCGCGACACGCATGCCGACATCTCGATGCCACTGACCTGCCAGCGCACGCTCTTCGACTCGCTCAACCCGCCTCTGGTCGAGGGCGCCAGTGTGGTCATCCATGCCCGACCGTCGTTCTATGCCAACCGTGGCACCTTCTCCCTCTATGCCCGCGACATCCGGATGGTGGGCCTCGGTGAGCTGCTCGCCCGGCTCGAACGGCGCCGACAACTGCTGGCCGCCGAGGGACTCTTCGCCCCCGAACTGAAGCGCGGTCTGCCGTTCCTTCCGAGCCGTGTCGGCCTGATCACCGCCCCCAACAGTGCCGCGGAACGCGACGTCCTCGACAACGCCAGGCGCAGGTGGCCCGCAGTCGAGTTCGAGGTGGCGCACGCCACGATGCAGGGGCAGCGCTCGGCGGCGGAGGTGATCACCGCCCTCCAGCGACTCGAGGCCAACCCGGCGGTCGACGTCATCGTGATCGCCCGCGGTGGCGGCTCGGTCGAAGATCTACTGCCGTTCTCCGACGAGGCGCTGATTCGTGCCGTCCACCAGGTGCGCACCCCGGTCGTCTCGGCGATCGGACACGAGCCCGACTCGCCGTTGCTCGACCTGGTCGCCGACGTACGAGCCTCGACGCCGACCGACGCCGCGAAGCTGATCGTGCCCGACATGGCCGAGGAGTCGCGCGGTGTGACCTGGGCCCGCGACCGACTCCGACAGCTGACCAGCCAGGTGGTCGACCGGGAGCAGTCGCGCCTCGACGAGTTGCGGGCCCGCCCGGTCCTGCGTGAGCCACACACGATCCTCGACCGCCGTTGCGACGAACTGCGCGAGCTGCGTGAACGCGCCCGCCGCCACATCGGTCACCGCCTGGATCGGGCCGCCGACGACATCGGCCACCACCGGGCTCGTGCCCGGTCCCTGTCCCCCCTGGCCACCCTCCAGCGCGGCTACGCGGTGGTGCAGGGCCCCGACGGCAAGGTCGTGACGTCACTCGCCGACATCTCCCTCGGCGCCGGGCTCAGCGTCCGGGTCGCCGACGGCCGCCTCCAGGCCACCGTAAGCGCCCTCGACCCCGACGAATCAGCTCCAGCAGCGGGCTCGACCACAGACTCAACCTCGACAGCACGAGGGCCCAGAAATAGAGGAGAAGGCAATGACTGAGGAGAAGCCCTCCTACGAGGCAGCCCGAGAAGAACTCATCGAGGTGGTCCGCACACTCGAGGCAGGCGGCACGACACTGGAGGAGTCGTTGACACTGTGGGAGCGCGGCGAAGAGCTCGCGAAGATCGCTCAGGCATGGCTCGACGGCGCCCGGGAGCGCCTCGACGCCGCGATCGAGAGCGACGCCGAGTAGGCCTCAGGGTCGAGTAAGCCTCAGCGTTCGAGCAGGGTGATGAAGGTCTGCAGGTCCGAGGCCGGAGCCGAGCCGTAGACCAGCAACCGCTGGGAGTCCAGCTCCACCAGGTAGCCGGTGTCCCCACCCTCGTCGGTCCAGGTCTGCCAGGTCGAGCCCACCGCGCTGTCCAGTTCCAGGGGCTCGCCCTCCTCGGCGTCTTCGTCGATGTAGGTATCGATCAGATCGGCGACCGACCCTGACTGCTGACGCAGCCCGATGAACTTTCCTTCGCCGGTAAGAATCGAGAGCCCCCAGACCGGTGGCTCCGTCTGGCGCAGATCTACGTTGGTCGCCATCCACTCGGCCGGGAGCGCCTTGGGCGACACCACGTCGAAACCGGCGCCTCGGGCTGCCGTTGCTGCGGCCGCATAGTCGACGGGCTCGGGCTTGATCTCGATGTCGTCGCGCAGGAGCCCTCGGAAGGCAACGAAGGCGATGATCACGACCAGCGTCACCAGCAGGGCGCCGAAGAGGCCGCCGGTGGATCGCTGATATCGCCCGGGCTTCTCACTCACGCAGACCATTCTCACAGGCACCGGAGCCGGCGCCGGCGCTACCCCATGCCCTAGGTAGGACCTCTTGTGCCGACCGGTGGGCCACAATGGCGTCATGACCCCCACGTCACCGACCTATCGACTGGCCGAGGCCGCCGAAATTCTCGGGGTCAGCGACGACACCGTCAGGCGCTGGGTCGAGGCCGGGCGTCTCCTGGCCGGCCCCTCCGAGGGTGGTGGTCCGACCGTGATCCAGGGCCCCGACCTGGCGAGCCTTGCTGCCTCGCTCATCGACGAGCCCGACCGCGACCGCAGCCGAGCCAGCTCTGTCAGCGCCCGCAACCGGTTGCCCGGAATCGTGACCGCGGTCAAGCGCGACACGGTCATGGCCCAGGTGGAGATGGTCTGCGGCGACCAGCGGATCGTGTCCCTGATGAGCTCGGATGCCGCCGAGGAACTAGGTCTTGAGCCCGGCGTGCGAGCGGTGGCCTCGGTGAAGTCCACCAATGTCGTGATCGAGAAGCCTTGATCCGCATCCACGGTTCGTTCATTAGGTATTGATCCGCAAATGCGACACACTCCGTGCATGATGATCTCCCGATTCAAGGCTCGCAGCCTTGCCCTGTCCGTTGCCGGCCTACTCGTCGTCGGCACCCTGGCCGGTTGTGGCGGGTCCGCGGACTCCAGCAACTCCGGCGACGATGCTCGGAGCAGCACACTCACGGTGTTGGCCGCCGCCTCACTGACAGACGTGTTCGCCGAACTCGCAACCCAGTTCGAGCAGGATCACGACGGCACCGAGGTGAGCTTCTCGTTCGGCTCCAGCACCGATCTGGCCGAGCAGGTGGCCGATGGCGCACCCGGCGACGTACTCGCCACGGCGGACGAAACGTCGATGAAGCTCGCCGAAGATGCTGGCGTCACGGTCGATCCCAGCACCTTCGCCACCAACGTCCTCACCATCGTGGTGCCCGCCGGCAACCCGGCCGACATCACCTCCCTCGACAATCTCGCCGACACCAACTGGGTCCGGTGCGCCGACGAGGTGCCGTGCGGTCGGGTAGCGACTGCGGTGCTGGCCGACAACGACATCACCGCGGAGCCGGTCAGCCTGGAGGAGGACGTGCGCTCCACTCTCGACAAGGTCGTCTCCGGTGAGGCCGACGCCGGACTCGTCTACGCCACCGACGCCGTCGCTGCTGGCGCCAGCGTGCAGGCGGTGCCGATCAAGGGGGCCGAGTCTGAGCTCACCTCTTACTTCATCAGCGTGCTCGACCAGTCCGAGAACGCCGACCTTGCTACGCAGTGGGTCGAGTTCGTCTCCTCAGACGCCGGGCGCGCCATCCTGGAGAAGGCCGGCTTCGGGGTCTAGTGAGTCCACGCATCATTCGACCTGCGGATCCGCTGGGGCGTCCACCACTTCTGCTGCTCGCCCCAGCGGCCATAGCGGTCTTTCTCCTGGTAGTTCCGCTGGTCTCAATGGTGGCGGCGCTCGACTTCTCGACCTTGGCGAGACAACTGAATTCCGCTCCACTGCGCAGCGCGCTCTGGCTCAGTCTGATCACCTCGACGGCCGCCATGCTGGCGTGCCTGGTGCTTGGATTGCCGACTGCGTGGCTGCTGGCCCGCGTCGACTTCCGCGGCAAGGCGCTGGTCCGGGTGCTCGTGACCGTGCCGCTCGTGCTGCCGCCCGTAGTGGCCGGAGTGGCCTTGCGGACCGCGTTCGGCCGCACCGGCGTCGTTGGCCAACCGCTCCTGGAAGCCACCGGGTTCGCCTTTCCGTTCACCGTCTGGGGCGTCGTCCTAGCCCACGCCTTCGTGTCGATGCCCTTCGTGGTCCTGGCCATCGAAGGTGCGCTCCGCTCGGCCGATCCGGAGTATGACGCCGCTGCCGCCACCCTGGGCGCCTCCCGCTGGACCACCTTCCGCCGTGTCACGATCCCGCTCGCCCTGCCCGGGATCTTGGCCGGCATGGTGCTGGGCTGGGCCCGCTCGCTCGGCGAGTTCGGGGCCACCATCACCTTCAACGGCAACTATCCCGGCCGCACCCAGACGATGCCGACCCTGATCTACATCACCCGCCAGAGCGACCAGGAGGCCGCGCTGGCCCTCAGTTTCGTGATGCTCGTGATCTCGGTCGCCGTGCTACTGCTGCTGCGCAACCGCTGGTTGGGTACGCCGTGAGGCCGGGGCTGCAGGTCGACCTGTCCGTGGCCGAGCGAGTGCGAGTCGAGATGAACGTCGACCCCGGCTCGGTGGTGGCCGTGATCGGCCCCAACGGCGCAGGCAAGTCGACTCTGCTGCGAGCACTGGCGGGCCTCACGCCGGCGCAGGGAACAGCACTGCTCGATGGCACCGATCTGCTGGCTATCCCGGCGCAGGACCGCGAGGTCGGTCTGGTCTTCCAGTCGCAACTGCTGTTCCCGCATCTGAGTGCCCTCGACAACGTCGCCTTCGGGCCACGCGCCCGTGGGGTGACGAAACGAGTCGCCAATCAACGAGCACACGAACTGTTGGACACGTTCGGGCTCGGCCAACTCACCCAACGTCGACCCGGCCAACTCTCGGGCGGGCAGGCGCAGCGGGTCGCGATAGCCCGAGCACTGGCCACCCAGCCGCGGCTGCTGCTTCTCGACGAACCGCTGGTCGGTCTCGACGTCACGGTGGCGATGGCGCTTCGGATCGAACTGGCCAGCCACTTCGCGGCCTACGAGGGCATCACCCTGTTCGTGACCCACGACGCGATCGACGCCCTGACCCTGGCCGACCAGGTGCTGGTCATCGACGACGGGCAGGTCGTGCAACGCGGCGACCCGCGTGACGTCGCCGCCCGCCCTGCGACCGAGCACGTGGCCCGACTAGTGGGGCTCAACCTGGTCCGACATGCGGACGAGCTCACGACGTTCTCACCGCGCGATGTCACGGTCAGTCTGCGCCGACCGGATGGTTCGGCCCGCCTCCAGTGGCGGGGCCCGGTGAGCAGTGTCCAGCCACACGGTGACGCCGTACGCCTGCTGGTCGATGCGAATCCGGCGTTGTTGGCCGACGTCACTCCTCAGGCGGCCGCCGAACTGGGGCTCTCCCCCGGTCGCGATGTGTGGCTCTCGGTCAAGGCGACGGCCGTGCGCCGGTATGACGCTGCTCCGCAGGCCGATACCATGCGCCCATGAGCCCCTCGTCGCAGAAACCCGACCGCAACCTCGCACTCGAGCTCGTGCGAGTGACCGAAGCCGCTGCCATGGCGGCCGGTCGCTGGGTCGGCAGGGGCGACAAGAACGACGCCGACGGCGTGGCCGTCAACGCTATGCGGGTAATGATCTCCAGCATCGGCATGCAGGGCACCGTGGTGATCGGCGAGGGCGAGAAGGACAACGCCCCCATGCTCTACAACGGCGAGGTCGTCGGCGACGGCACCGGCCCGCTGTGCGACGTGGCGGTCGACCCGATCGATGGCACCACCCTCACCGCGAAGGGCATGAACAACGCCATCTCCGTGATGGCCGTTGCACCGCGCGGTTCCATGTATGACCCGTCAGCCGTCTTCTACATGGAGAAGCTGGCCACCGGCCCGGAGGCAGCCGACCTGGTTGACATCCGCTACCCAGTGGCAGAGAACATCAACCTGGTTGCCAAGGCCAAGGGCAGCACTCCCAGTGACGTCACCGTCGTGGTGCTGGACCGCCCCCGCCACAGCCGGCTGGTCGAGGAGATCCGGGCCACCGGAGCCCGGATCAAGTTCATCACCGACGGCGATGTCGCGGGAGCCATCATGGCTGCGCGCCCCGACACCGGCGTCGACCTGATGCTCGGTATCGGCGGCACGCCCGAGGGCATCATCACTGCCTGCGCCATGAAGTGCACCGGCGGATCCTTCCAGGGCCGGCTCTGGCCACACGACGACGACGAGCGCCAGCGTGCTCTCGACGCCGGTCACAACCTAGACAGCGACTTCGTGCTCGGCACCGACGACTTGGTCACCGGCGACGACTGCTTCTTCGTGGCCACCGGGATCACCGACGGCGAGCTGATGCGCGGTGTCCGCTACCGCGCCAACAGCGCCACCACCGACTCGTTGGTGATGCGCTCGCGCAGCGGCACGATCCGTCGGATCACCAGCGAGCACAAGCTCTCCAAGCTGCGCGACTTCTCCGCGATCGACTTCGAGTAGCACCACGGGGCGGAGGAGACTGAGCGACATGCCTCCTTCGCCCGCCTCCGCCGAGTTGATGGCGCCCGTCAACGAGCAGGTTGAGATCTGCTACCAGAGTTTCGGTTCGCCCGATGACGAGCCGCTCCTGCTCGTCATGGGTCTCGGCGGACCGATGATCTGGTGGGACGACGACTTCTGCCACCAGTTGGTCGCTGCTGGTTTCTTCGTCATCCGCTATGACAACCGCGACACCGGACGCTCCTCACGGATCCAGCGACGAGTCCGTCCCCAGCAATTGGTCCAGGCATTCACCACCGGGCGCGCTGCAGCGCCCTACTCACTGCGCGACATGGCCGCCGACGGGATGGCCGTGCTCGACCACCTGGGCATCCCCGCCGCCCACGTGGCCGGCATCTCCATGGGCGGGATGATCGTGCAGACCATGGCCCTCGACTCGCCCGGTCGAGTGCTTTCGATGGTCAGCATCATGTCGACGACCGGACGTCGTACGGTGGGCTGGCAGAGCCCCCGACTGCTGCCGGCACTGGTCACCCGACGACGTGCCACGAAGGAGCAGTACGTCGCCTCGAGCGCCGCCTTCTGGGCACTGATCGGCTCCCCGCGCTACCCCCCAGACCTGCAGGTCGCCCGACAGCGAGCCGAGGACACCTACGACCGCGGCGTCTCGGCCAGCGGTCAGCTCCGTCAGGTGCTGGCCATCCTGACCCAACCCGACCGCACACCGCGCCTGCGGACGCTGCGCATCCCGAGCCTGGTCATCCACGGCCGCGCCGACAAGATGGTGCACGTCAGCGGCGGGCGGGCCACGGCAGCCGCCATCCCCGATGCTGAACTGCTTCTCATCGACGGGATGGGGCACGACCTGCCCGAAGAACTCTTCGAGCAGGTCGTCGCGGCGATCCGCCGCACGGCCGACCGCGCGTCCTACAGCACGTAGGCGCCACTGCCGGGCGTCGCGACAAAGGTCGCGGGCGGTCGCCAGCCACGGTCGGCGAACAGCGAAGTGACGGCCTCGATGGCTGGCTGGAGTGCAGCCTCCTCGACCAGGGCGATGACGCAACCCCCGAAGCCACCTCCCGTCATCCGCGCTCCCACCGCGCCAGCGTGAGTAGCACCTCGACGGCACCGTTGACCTCGGGCACGGTGATCGCGAAGTCGTCGCGCATCGAGGCGTGCGACGCGGTCAACAACGGACCGATGTCCCGGATGTCGCCGCTCCTCAGGATCTCGGCCGTGACCAGCACCCGATCGTTCTCGGTCACCACGTGCCGCACATAGCGACGCAGCCGCTCGTCGCCCAGCCGCTCAAGGGCAGCAGGCAGCGCAGCCGTCGTGACGTCACGCAGGGCACCTACGCCGAGGGCCCGGGCCGCTTCCTCACAGCCGGAGCGCCGGTCGGCGTACTCGCCATCCACCAGCCGGTGCGGCGCCCGGGTGTCGACCACGAGCAACGCCAGCCCAGCCGAGGCGGGGTCGAACGACAGCGGTGTGCTGGTCAGGTCGCGCATGTCGCACAGCAGCGCATGGCCCTCGACAGCACGCAGCGAGACCAACTGGTCCATCCCCCCGGTGGGCGCGCCGACCAGATCGTTCTCGACCGAGCGGGACAGGGCCAGCAGATCGGCCGCGGAGAGTCGTAGGTCGAGGGCGTCGTCGAGTGCTGTCACCACCGAGCAGACCAACGCCGCCGACGAGGAGAGCCCTGCTCCGAGCGGCACGTTGCTGTCGATGTCGATGGACAGCGCCGGCACCGTCCGCCCCTGCGCCGTCAGCAGCCAGAGCGCACCACCCACGTAGCGGGCCCATTCCGGCAGGTCTTGCGGCGACGCCGCCGACGAGGTGCTGACCGACTCGTCCTGCTGCTGCGAGGCCACTCGCCAACCCTGCCCGCCGAGGCGCACCGTCGCCGTACATCCGGCGGCGATGGCGAACGGCAGGACGAATCCGTCGTTGTAGTCGGTGTGCTCCCCGATCAGGTTGACCCGACCCGGGGCGAACGCGCGGGCTGTCGCGGCAGGGCTCTCAAGACTCACGAGAGAACCGTAGAGGGTCTCGGTGCACTCACGACCTCGACTATCACTTCGGGGGTGTGCATATTGCCAAGGTGGCGCGAACGGACTAGACCTGTGACCTGAGCCACGAACGATGGAGGGTCGGATGAGACGAGTTTCGAAACGTTCACGAACGAGAGACCTACGACGCTGGGCGCTACCAGCCGGGGCCCTGACCCTCGTCTGTGGGGTTCTCGCCGGCTGTTCCGGCGATGACGGGGGCGTGCCCGAGCTCATCTGGTACACCAACCCGGACAGTGGCGGCCAGGCCAAGGTGGCCGAGAACTGCTCCACCGACGAATACAGGGTCACGACCCAGGTACTGCCGCAGGATGCCGGCCAGCAGCGCATCCAACTCGCCCGCCGCCTCGCAGCCGAGGACCCAGCCATCGATCTGATGAGCCTGGACCCACCCTTCACGGCCGAATTCGCCAACGCCGGTTTCCTGGCCGACATTCCCCAGGACGTGCAGGAGAGGATCAAGACGCAGTCCTTCGACGGCGCCACGACGGCCGCCACCTGGGAGGACGAACTCGTGGCCTTCCCGTTCTGGTCCAACACCCAGGTGCTCTGGTATCGCAAGTCCTTCGTCGAGAAGGCCGGCATCGATATGGACAAGCCGGTGACCTGGGACCAGATCATCACTGCCGCCTCCGAGAACGGCGGCAAGATCGGAGTCCAGGCCAACAAGTACGAGGGCTACGTCGTGTGGATCAACGCCCTCATCTCCGGCGCTGGCGGCGACATCGTCTCCGACGCCGAGAAGGGCGCTGATCTGAGCATCGATGTCGAATCGCCGGCCGGGGACAAGGCCGCCGCCGTCATCGCAGAGCTCGCGGGGTCGAAGGCGGCCCCTTCCGACCTGTCGGTCTCCAACGAGGGCACCGCTGGTTCGACGTTCGGCTCCGACGCGGGATCGTTCCTGGTCAACTGGACCTACATCTTCCACAACTACGACGACAGTGCACCTGAGGTTGCCAAGGACATCGGCTACACGATGTATCCGCAGACGGTCGAAGGTGAGGATGCCCGTCCGCCCTACGGCGGCATCGGGATCGGCGTCAGCGAATACTCCACCCACAAGGAGCTCGCCCTCAAGGCAGCCGAGTGCCTGGTCTCGCCGGAGAACCAAGGCGTCAACGCCGAGCTGACCGGCAACATGCCGGCCAGCGCCAAGGGCTACGAATATCCCGCCCTCGCCGACATCTACCCCGCAGACCTGCTGACGCTCTTCCAGGACAGCGTCGACGCAGCCGCGCCACGCTCCGTCACGCCCTACTGGTCAGACATCTCCAGCGCGCTGCAGAGCACCTGGCACCCGCCGAGCAGCGTGAACGGTGATACGCCAGCCAGTTCGTCAACGTTCATCGAGCAGGTCATCGACGGAGGGAAACTGCTATGAGTGCCGTCACCGCTCCAGCTCCCCCACAGGAGTCGCACAAGAGGCCCAAGGCCGACCTGAGTGATCGGGCCGTCGCAGAGAACCGGCTGGGCCAACGCCTGGTGGCGCCTGCGGTCTTCATGATGGTGCTGGTCACCGCCTGGCCGATGCTTCAGGCACTGTGGCTCTCCATGTTCAAGTACCGCCTGACGACCCCCGACGACCGGGAGTTCGTCGGGCTGAGCAACTACGTAACGGTGCTGACCGACTCGCTCTTCTGGCGAGACACCTACAACACGTTGCTGATCATGTTGGTGACGGTGGGGGTCGAGCTGATCATCGGCTTCACCTTCGCGATGGTGATGCACAAGATCATGATCGCCCGCGGCCTGATGCGCACCTCGATCCTGATTCCCTACGGCATCATCACGGTCGTCTCGGCGTTCGCCTGGCAGTTCGCCTTCTCACTCAACAACGGGTTCGTCAATGCCTGGTTGCCATTCTTCGACGAGAACTTCAACTGGTTCGGCGGCCATTGGCCGGCCATGTTCGCGATCATGGTCTCCGAGATCTGGAAGACCACGCCGTTCATGGCGCTGCTCCTGCTCGCCGGTCTTTCGCAGGTCTCCGAAGACATGCTGGAAGCCGCGCAGGTCGACGGTGCCACCTGGTGGCAACGGTTGTGGAAGGTGATCCTGCCGAACATGAAGGCCGCGATCATGGTCGCGGTGCTGTTCCGGGCCCTGGATGCCTACCGCATCTTCGACAACATCTTTGTGATGACCCGAGGCGCTCAGAACACCGAATCCATCTCCTTCCTGACCTACCGACAGGTCATCGAGCAGATGCAACTGGGGATGGGTTCGGCACTCTCGGTGATCCTGTTCCTGTCCGTCCTGCTGTTGGCGTTCGGGATCGTGAAGCTGTTCCGTGTCGATCTGGCCCAGGCAAGGGGTGAAGGCTGATGAAGGGAAAAACTGGTATCGGCACCTGGATCGGCTTCGTGCTGATCATGATCTGGTGTCTGCTCCCCGTGGCGTGGATCTTGTCGCTGTCGTTCAAGTCGCTCGACGAGACGACGGCCGGCAGCGCGCAGTTCCTGCCGAAGGACCCCACGCTGGAGAACTACTCGGCGATCTTGGAGAACGGAGACTTCACCCGCGCCCTGATCAACTCCTTCGGCATCGCCATCATCGCCACCGTGCTGTCGGTGATCTTCGCGACGCTGGCGGCCTACGCCATCGCCCGACTCGAGTTCAAGGGCAAGCGGCTGGTGCTCTCCATGGCGCTGGCCATCGCGATGTTCCCGGTGGTCTCGCTGGTCGGTCCGTTGTTCGACATGTGGCGCACGTTCCACCTGTTCAACACCTGGCCGGGCTTGATCATCCCCTACATGACGTTCACGTTGCCGCTGGCGATCTGGACGCTCTCGGCGTTCTTCCGGGAGATCCCGTGGGAGATGGAGCAGGCCGCCCAGGTGGACGGTGCCACGTCGTGGCAGGCCTTCCGCAAGGTGATCGTCCCGCTCGCTGCACCCGGTGTCTTCACTGCGGCGATCCTGACGTTCTTCTTCGCCTGGAACGAGTTCGTGCTCGCGATCTCGCTCACCTCGACCACGGCGTCTCGAACGGTGCCGGCCCAGATGTCGTTCTTCGTCGGGCCCGATCCGTTCAACCCGCCGTTCGGCCAACTGGCTACGGCCTCGGTCATCGTCACGATCCCCGTGATCATCATCGTCCTGCTTTTCCAGCGCAAGATCGTGTCCGGACTGACCTCCGGCGCAGTGAAGGGTTGAGTCCATGGCTGCCATCGATATGAAGAACATCGTCAAGAAGTACGGCGACGGCTTCCCCGCGGTGAACGACGTCAGCATCGACGTCCAGGACGGGGAGTTCATGATCCTCGTCGGGCCGTCGGGCTGCGGAAAGTCCACCCTGCTGCGGATGATCGTCGGGCTCGAGGACATCACCTCCGGCGACATGATGATCGGGGACAATCGGGTCAACGACCTGGCACCGCGCGATCGCAACCTCGCCATGGTGTTCCAGAACTATGCGCTCTACCCGCACCTGACGGTCTACGAGAACATCGCCTTCCCGCTCCGGCTGGCCGGCGCACCGGACAGTGAGGTGGATGAGAAGGTGCGTGCGGCGTCCAAGACGCTGGAGCTCGACGAGCACCTGGACCGCAAGCCCGCCAACCTGTCGGGCGGTCAGCGCCAGCGGGTGGCCATGGGACGCGCGATCGTCCGGGACGCCGACGCGTTCCTCTTCGACGAGCCGCTGTCCAACCTCGATGCGAAGCTGCGTGGGCAGATGCGCACCGAGATCTCCCGCCTGCAGAAGAAGCTCGGGATCACCACGGTCTACGTCACCCACGACCAGACCGAGGCGATGACACTGGGCGACCGGGTGGCGGTGTTGAAGCGGGGCGTGCTCCAACAGCTGGCCTCACCCCGAGAGCTCTACGAGAACCCGGGCAACCTGTTCGTGGCCGGCTTCATCGGCTCCCCGCCGATGAACTTCGTCCCGGCGGAGGTGGACGGCAACACGGTGAAGCTGCCGTTCGGCACGGTCCAGATCCCGCAGGAGAAGGCGGCCAAGGCGCAGGGTAAGGGGCTGCTCATCGCCGGCATCCGGCCCCAGCACTTCGAGGATGCCTCGGTAATGGAGACCGCGAAGGAGGAGGGATCGACCTTCCACGCCCAGGTCGACGTCGTCGAATGGCTCGGCAACGAGGCCTACGCCTACATCCCGTTCGAGGCACCGCCCGAGGTCCAGGAACAGCTCACTCAGCTGGAGAAGGACCTGGACGGCGAATCCATGCGCACCCAACTCGTGGTCTCCCTCGACGGGGCCAGCAAGATCGCCGAAGGTGACGAAGCCGAGATCTGGGTGGACGCCTCGAAGATCCACCTCTTCGACCCAGCGACCGGTGAGAACCTCACCGTCGATCTGTCCCACGCGGGCCGGATCCCTGGCATGGACGACCCCCAGGCGAAGGCGCACGCAGAGCAGATGGCCGACCAGGGCGAGGAGGTGCACTCGGCCTCAGAGGCATGAGGCGCTGAGCACCCGGATGACCGCCGAACGGCGCCGACCCCGCTGGGGGGTTCGGCGCCGTTCTCGGTGTGCAGAGCTCAGTAGGTGCCAAGGAACTTTCGCGGTGTGCCGGGCGGTGGCAGCCGAGAGACCTCGACGCTGCCCATCAGCGCGATCCCCTTCACGCGGACGATCGGCGAGTCGGGCCCGATCTCGGCGGGGATCTTGTCCTTGCTCTGCCCGTAGTCGGCCATGATCGGCACGCCTTCAACGATCACGTTGACGTGCGCCGGCACGTAGATCTTGACCTCACCCATGATCGCGCTCGCATTGATAGTGGTGTCGCGGCTGCTCAGGGTGGCCTCTCGCAGGTCGATCAGCACGGCACCCATGAGCGCGAAGGCCGTGTGGCTCTCGGGAACGTGCCAGGCGCCGCGCCGCTTCCGCTCACCCATGATGGCTATCGAGGTGGCGTGGCCGGGCATCCCTTCCAGGTGCGCGGCCGGACGCGGCGCGGGGGTGGCCGACGTCGTCGTGGCCGGTTGCAGGTCCACCGTGATCGGGACCAGATCGGCGTAGGTCTTGGCTGCGAAGGTCTGCTCGAGTCGCTCATCAAGCTCCTCCAGGTCGAGACGCCCCTCCCCCGCCGCCGTACGCAACAACTCGGCCACCCGGTGACGATCGGCGTCAGAGATGCGCAGTTGCGCAGGGTCGTGCGGTTGGTGTCGGTTCATCTCTCCCATGGTTCGACAGCCTAGTGCCGCAGACCCTCAGGCGACGACGAGCACAGGGGTGGCTGCGACGACGAGTCGCACCTGGTCGCCAGGTCGAAGGCCGACGGCATCGGCGCTGGCCAACTGAGCCACCACCTCGGTCTGGTCGGCGAGGATGCAGGTGACCCGCGAAAGCGGCCCCAGGAACATGATCGCCGTGACCCGCGCGGTGCCTGAGGTGTCTGCGATGACCGAGACGGCCTCGGGCCGGACCAGCGCATGGCCGGCACCGTTGGCTGAGCCCGGCAGGGCCGGGATGTCATGGCCGAACACCGAAGCGATGCCACCCGCGACCTGGGCCGGCACCCGGTTGCTGAGGCCGATGAACTCCCCCACGAAGGGGGTGGCAGGAGACGCGTACAGCTCGGTCGGCGTGGCGATCTGGTCCAGCCGACCGGCGTTCATCACCCCGACCCGGTCAGCGACTGCCAGTGCTTCTTCCTGGTCATGGGTCACGAACAGGGTGGTGGTGCCTACTTCGAGCTGGACCCGGCGGATTTCGTCGCGCAGTTGCACCCGCACCTTGGCGTCGAGTGCAGACAGCGGCTCGTCGAGCAGCAGCACCGACGGCTCGATCGCGAGCGCGCGCGCCAGCGCCACTCGCTGCTGTTGCCCCCCGGAGAGTTGGTGGGCGTAGCGGTCGGCCTGGGTGTCGAGCCCCACCAGGGCCAGCATGTCTCCCGCGCGGGCTCGGCGCGACTTGCGGTCCTTCCCACGCAACTTGAGCCCGAAGGCCACGTTGTCGATCACGGTCAGGTGCGGGAACAGGCTGTAGGCCTGGAACACCATCCCCATGTCGCGCTTGTTGGCCGGAACGTGGGTGAGGTCGTGGCCACCGACCGACACGGTGCCGGAGGTGGGGCGGTCCAGCCCGGCGAGCATCCGCAGCGCGGTGGTCTTGCCGCACCCGGACGGGCCGACCAGAACCACCATCTCCCCGGGCGAGAGGTGCAGGTCGAGCCCGTCGAGCGCCCGGACGCTGCCGTAGAGGCGGGTCAGGTCGGTGAGGTCGACCGCGAGTCCTCGCGAGGTCATGAGTTGGCTCCTTGTCGGTGGCGATCGCGCCCCAGGAGCGTGAGCCCCAGCAGCAGCAGCATGGTCAGCAACATGGTGGCGAGAGCGGCCGCCATCGCCGCCGGGCCGTTGCTCTTGTAGATGGCGGCCATGGC
>JARICB010000309.1 GCA_029264225.1 Nocardioides sp.
GCTCCTCCGTGTCGGCCCCGAACCAGTGTTGCGGGGCGGGGCGGGTGTTGTGCCAGATGTGTTTGGTTTCGCGGTATTCGGCCAAACCGGCCAACCCGAGCTCGCGCCCGACTCCGCTCTGCTTGAAGCCGCCCCACTCGGCCTGGGGCACGTAGGGGTGGTAGTCGTTGATCCAGATGGTGCCGTGCCGCAGTCGGCGGGCAACCCGCTCGGCGCGGCCAGCGTTCTCGGTCCACACTGCGCCGGCCAGGCCGTAGATGGTGTCGTTGGCCAGAGCGACCGCGGCGTCCTCGAGGGCGTCGGAGTCGGCGCCGGTGAAGGTCTCCACCGTCAGCACGGGGCCGAAGGACTCGTCCTGCACGCAGGACATCGACGTGGTGCAGCCGTCGAGGATCGTCGGGGGGTAGTAGAACCCGTCGTCGTAGCCGGGTCCTGTCGGACGCTCGCCGCCGACGCGGAGTACGGCGCCCTCGTCGAGCGCTGCGGCGACGTAGGCCTCCACCTTCTCGCGGTGGGCTGCACTGATCAGTGGTCCGGTCTCGGCTCGTGGGTCGTCGGGTCCACCGAGCCGGATGCGACCGGCGCGCTGCACGAGTTCGTCGACGAATTCCTCGGCGATGGACTCCTCGACGATGAGCCGGGCTCCTGCCGAGCACACCTGACCGGAGTCGAGGAAGATCGCCGTCAACGCCAGGTCGAGGGCGGCCTCACGGTCGGCGTCGGCGAAGACGATGTTGGGGTTCTTGCCGCCGAGTTCCAGGGCGACCTTCTTGACCGTCGGTGCGGCGGCGGCCATGATCTGCCGACCGGTCACCAGGCCACCGGTGAAGGAGACGAGGTCGACCTCAGGGTCTTCGGTCAGTGCCGGTCCGACCCGGGAGCCGGCACCGAGCACCAGGTTGGCCACTCCGTCGGGCAGCCCGACCTCGGCCAGGGTGCGCATCAGCCAGATGGCAGTCGAGGGCGTCAGCTCGCTGGGCTTGAGGACGAAGGTGTTGCCGGCGGCGAGCGCGGGGGCGACCTTCCAGGACGTCTGGAGCAACGGGAAGTTCCACGGCGTGATCAGGGTGCAGACCCCGATCGGCTCGTAGGTGACCCGGCTCGCGACGTCGGGCATCCCGGTATCGATGACGCGGCCGGCGTCGGCATCGGCGAGCGCGGCGTAGTAGCGGAACACCCCGATGATGTCGTCCATGTCGAGGCGCGCCTCGACCATGCGCTTGCCGGTGTCCATCGCCTCCAGCCGGGCGACGGTCTCCTTGTCGGCCGCGAGGGCGTCGGCCACCCGGGTCAGGAGTGCGCCTCGCTCGCTTGCCGGGGTGCTCGACCAAGTGCCCTCGTCGAAGGCTGCGCGGGCGGCTTGGACGGCCGCGGTCGCGTCGTCGGGGGTGGCTTCGGCCACGGTCGCGACCAGTGTCTGGTCGGCGGGGCAGCGGATCTCCCGGGTGCCTGCGTCGGAGGCGTCTCGCCACTCTCCGGCAATGAACAATTGGTTCATGAGACTCCTTCGAATTGTCGCGAGTAAGCGTTCAACGCAACCGTAGACCGGCGGCTGGGTCAATTCGAGGGTCGTGCGCGAAGGCTCAGTTCTCGACGCCGATGTCCTCGTTCCACAACTCGGGGTTGGCGACGATGAATTCCTCCATCAGCAGACGGCACTCGTCGTCGTCGATGACGACCACCTCGACGCCCCGCGACCTCAGCAGTTCCTCGCCACCCAGGAAGGTGCGGTTCTCACCGATCACCACGCGTGGGATGCCGTAGAGCAGGATCGCGCCGGTGCACATGTCGCACGGCGACAAGGTGGTGGCGATCGTCGCGCGCGCATACGTCGAGGCAGGCAGGCGGCCCACGTTCTCGAGACAGTCGGTCTCCCCGTGGCGGATCGTGCTGCCCAGTTGGACCCGCTTGTTGTGGCCGGTGCCGAGCAGGGTGCCCTCCGCCGCGAGCGCGGCACCGATCGGGATGCCGCCGGTGGCCAGACCGGCTCGGGCCTCGGCCCGGGCCAGCGCGAGCAGTTCCAGGTCTGCGGATGCGTTGTTCATGTGTCTGCTCCTCGTCGAGCGGTGTGGCGCCGACCGTGCGTGGTCTCAGCCACGGCGGTAGGCCTTGAGGTATTGCGAGGGGTAGTGCACCGAGCGGCCCCAGATCGCCAGTGCGGCAATCACCACGAGGTAGGGCAGGGCGAGCATCAGCTCGCGGGGCACCCCGGAGAACAGGTCGGTAATGGCGAGCTGGAGCTGGAGGGCATCGGTGACCGCGAAGAGCAGGGCGCCGGCCACCACGCGCCAGACCCGCCAGGTCCCGAAGATGACCAGCGCGATGCAGACCCAGCCGCGGCCGTTGATGATGTCGAGGGTGTAGGTGCCGAGCACCGAGAGGGTCAGGAAGGATCCGCCGACCGCCATCATCGCCGACCCGACGACCAGCGCGAGGTAGCGAGTGGTGTTGACCGGGATCCCGGCGACCTCGGCGGCGTCGAAACTCTCCCCGACGGCGTGCAGTCGGTAGCCGGTGCCGGTGGAGCGCAGCACCCACCAGGTGGCCGGTGCCAGCACCAGGAAGGCGACGTAGGTCATCCAGTGCTGCTCCAGGATCCCGGCGCCGTCCAGGAGCGGGTGGAACTTCTGCGCCAGGCGGGGCCGTTCGCCGCCGTACCGGACCCGGAAGGTGAATTCGCACAGGGCGATCAGCAGCAGGGTGATGCCGAGTCCGGAGACGTGCTGGTTCTGCCCGAGGGTCACGGTCAGCAGACCCATCAACAGCCCGGCCAGCACTCCGGCACCTACGGCGGCCAGCAGGCCGATCCAGGGGGATCCGGTGAGGTCGGCGACCACGAACCCGACGAAGGCGCCGGCCACCATCGTGCCCTCGATACCGAGGTTGAGGATGCCGGTCTTCTCGATTACCAGTTCGCCCACCGCTGCCCAGACGAGCGGGGTGGCGATCACGAGCATGGCCGAGATCAGCGCGATCAGGTTGATGCTCATGGCGTTCGCCTCCACACGATCCGATAGCGGCGCCAGCTGAGGGCGGCCAGCACCGAGAGCAGCAGCAGCGCACCGAAGACCTGGCCGAGTTGCGGCGGAAGTTGCAGCACCAGTGAGGCGTTCTGCGCGCCGACGGCGATGTCGCCGAGCAGCAGGGCCACCAGCAGCACTCCGAGCGCCGACAGTCCGCCCAGCGTGGCGACGATGACGCCGGTATAGCCGTAGCCGTTGCTGATGCCCTGGGTGAGCTGGTGCTGGACCCCCATCACCTGCGAGGCGCCACCGAGCCCGGCCACGGCGCCGGAGACCAGGGCGACCCGGAACTGGAGACGCTTGACCGGGATGCCGGAGAACTCAGCGGTCTTTGGCGCCAGGCCGGATGAGGTGATCCGCAGCCCGAGCGGGGTTCGCGACATCACCCACCAGGTCGCGATGAGCAGCACGAGGGCGAGTACGAGTCCCAGGTGGGCCCGGCTACCGGAGAACAGGAGAGGCAGGTCGTAGCCCGCACCCAGCCGGTCGGAGTCGGTGAAGCCGGTGCTGGAGTTGCGCCACGGACCGTTGAGCAGGCCCTGGACCACCAGCAGCGCCACCGGGTTGAGGAGCAGGGTGGTGACGACCTCGTCGATACCGGCTCGTCGTTTCAGCCAGGCCGGTATGAAGGCCCAGGCGAGCCCGCCGACAGCGCCTGCCACGAAGCCGAGCGGGATGGCCACCAGGGCGGGGAGCCCGGTGAAGGTGGTGCCGACCCAGGTAACGCAGACGGCACCGATCAGGAACTGACCCTCGGCTCCGATGTTCCAGTAGCCGGCCCGGAAGGCGATCGCGACAGCCAGGCCGGTGAACACCAACGGCGTCGCCGTCAGCAGCACCTCGAAGATGCTGGTCTGGCTCGACAGTGGCCGCACCAGGTAGCGCTCGAAGGCGGCGACCGGGTTGGCCCCGGCCAACCGGATCGGGATCGCGGTGAGCACGACGGTGAAGAGCACGGCGGCAGCCATGGCCACTGGAGTGAGCCACCGGGGTTGCTGGCCCCGGAGCACGAGGTGGGGCAGCGAACGGGCCATCAGGCGGCGTCCTGACCGGTCATCAGTGCGCCCAGACGCTCGTTGGTGGCCTCGGAGGCGGGCAACTCTCCGACGATCTGCCCGCGCAGCACCACCACGATCCGGTCTGCGAGGGTCCGCAGTTCGTCGAGATCCTCCGAGACCAGCAGCACGCCGGCACCTTCGTCGCGCAGTTCCTCGAGCCGTTGGTGCACGTAGCGGTAGGTGCCGATGTCGAGTCCACGCGTCGGCTGGGCCGCGAGCAGGATCCGGGGCCGCCGGTGCAGCGCGCGAGCCAGCAGCACCTTTTGGATATTGCCCCCCGACAGGGTGCCGACGGGGGTGGTGGGCTCGGCCCGAATCTCGAACTGTTCGATCATTGCCAGCGCGTGGGTGCGGACGGCGCGACGATCCAGTGACCCGCGGCGGGTGTAGTCATCCAGGTCCTCCAGGACGAGGTTCTGCTCCACGCTGAGCTGGGCTACGCAACTGCCGCGGCGGTCCTCGGTCAGCCGGCCCAGGCCAGCACCCAGTCGGTCTGCCACGTCGGCGGTGGTGATGTCGACCCCGTCGACGCGCAGACTCCCGGCGCGGGGGCTGCGGGTGCCGCAGAGCGCCTCGACCAGTTCGGTCTGTCCGTTGCCGCTGATCCCGGCGATCCCCAGGATCTCGCCACGGTGCACGGTCAGATCCATTCCGTCGACGACATCGCGACCCTCGCGCGGCACCACCAGCCCGGCGACCTCGAGCACGGGGGGACCGCTCGATCGGTGAACAGCGTTGGTGGTGGGCCGCGTGCGGGGCATGCCGAGGGCGGCAGCCGCCTCGGTATCGACCAGCGGTGCCTGCGCGACGCCCATCATCAGGCTGGCCAGTTCCTCCGGCCCCACCTGCGAGGTACGCCGCTCGGCGACCAGTTTCCCGCGGCGCAGCACGACGACCCGGTCGGAGATCTCCGCGACCTCCTTGAGCTTGTGGGAGACGAAGAGAACTCCGAGGCCCTCGGCGCGCAGCCGCTCGACAGTGGTGAAGAGGGCCCGGATGTCCTGCGGGGTCAGCACGGCCGTCGGTTCGTCCAGGATCAGCACCCGACAGTCGTGGAAGAGCGCCTTGATGATCTCCACCCGCTGCCGCTCGCCGATGGACAGCGACGAGACCAGCCGAGCCGGCTCGATGTGTACGCCGATGCGTTCCATCGCCGCCAGCACCCGGGTCTGGGTGGCCCGGGCATCGACCCGACCCCAGCCGACGGCCGACAGGGCGACGTTCTCGGCCACCGTCATCGTCTCCACGAGGGAGAACTCCTGGGTGACCATGCCGATGCCGGCGCGCATGGCGTCGCGCGGTGAACCGATGTCCAGTTCCTGGCCGTCCATGACCAGCCGTCCGCTGTCGGGGCGCAGCAGTCCGTAGATGACCTTCATCAGCGTGGACTTGCCGGCGCCGTTCTCCCCGAGCATGGCGAGCACCTCGCCCGGCGCGACCTGCAGGCTGATCCCCTCGTTGGCGACCAGGTCGCCGAATCGCTTGGTGATCGCGTCCAGCTCAAGTAGCGCTTCGGGCATGACGACTCCCTGTGTCCTCGATCGATCGCGGTGCTGGCTGGCGGGCGGTCTACTGGGAGACGTCGATCGAGCCCTTCGGGCTGGTCTCGTCGACCGGGGTGACGAACGCGCCGCTCATGATCTCCTGCTCCTTGGCGGTGACCATCTCCACCAGGTCGGCAGGCACCCCGCCGACTACGTCGGTGTTGATCGGGGCCATCGAGGATCCACCTTCCTTGAGGAAGGAGAACTCCCCCAGGTCGACTGCCTCGGGGCCACCGGAGATCTGCTTGACGATCGCATCGACGGTCGGGCGGACGTTCCAGACCAACGAGGTGACGACGTTCTCGGGTGCCTCGTCCTGCTGGTCGACCATCATTCCGATGACGGGGATGCCGGCTTCCGTGGCGGCCTCGATGACGCCGGCGCGTTCGGCGAAGAGCACGTCGGCCCCGGCTGCGACCTGCGCCTCGGCGGCCTGCTTGGCCGCGGCGGGGTCGAAGAAGGAGTTGATGAAGGAGACCTTGACGGTGGCGTTGGGGTTGGTCGCCTTCACACCGGCGATGTAGCCGTTGATGATCCGGTTGACCTCGGGGATCGGCATCGCGCCGACTACGCCGATCGTGTCGGTCTTGGTCAGGCCACCCGAGACCATGCCGGCCAGGTAGGCCGGGTCCTGGAGCCAGTTGTCGAAGACGCTCATGTTGGGCTCGACCGGCTTCTCGCCCGAACCGAAGGCGAAGACGATGTCGGGGAAGTCGGCGGCCACCTTGCGCACTGCCTCCTCGGCGGCGAACGCGTCTCCCACGATGGCGTCCGGCTTCTCGTTCGTGGCGATGTCGCGCAGGCCGCGCTCCATGGCGTCGGAGGTGCTCAGGTCATCGACGTGCTTGTAGCGGATGTCGCCGTCATCGGCGGCCGAGGTGAGCGCAGCGTGGATGGCGCCGTCCCAGGGCTCTTCGAGCGGGGTGGCGTAGACGCCGTAGACCAGCGGTGCGTCGGAGCCGGCGTCACTGCTTGCCTCGTCCCCGGTCGTGCCGCCACAGGCGGCGAGCAGTGCCAAGCAGGACACCGAGACGAATGCGAGGGAGCGGGTGACCTTGCGCATGTGAACCTCCGGGGAATGCGAATGGGGCTTCGTGGCCATCAAAGTCCAGCGATGGTCGCCGCGCCAGAGACGAAGCGTCCATTTGCAGGGGTCGACACTGGACGCAACGTCCAGTGGCGCACATGATGCACCATGACGTTCACCGTGGCTGACCTGCTGGCGCTGCCACTGATGGAGTCGGCGCGGGCAGACGTGCTGGCGGGCACCTCCCTCGACGAACGGGAGGTGCGCTGGATCCACACCTCGGAGATCTATG
>JARICB010000344.1 GCA_029264225.1 Nocardioides sp.
GCCTGGTCATCTCCGAGCTGCCCTACATGGTCAACCCGGACAACCTGGCGCTGAAGATCGCCGAGCACGCCGACTCCGGTCGCATCCAGGGCATCGCCGACGTCCGCGACGACACGTCCTCGCGCACCGGCCAGCGCCTCGTCATCGTGCTGCGCCGCGACGCGGTGGCCCGGGTCGTGCTCAACAACCTCTACAAGCACACCGAGTTGCAGAGCAACTTCTCCGCCAACATGTTGGCCCTGGTCGACGCGGTGCCGCGCACCCTGACGATCGACCAGTTCGTCAGCAACTGGGTGAGCCACCAGATCGAGGTCATCCAGCGGCGTACCCGCTTCCGCCTGGCCGAAGCCGAGCGCACCGCGCACATCTACCGCGGACTCGCCAAGGCGCTCGACGCCCTCGATGACGTGATTGCGCTGATCCGCCGCTCGCCCGACGTCGAGGAGGCCCGCTCGGGGCTGATGTCGATGCTGGAGATCGACGAGATCCAGGCCAACGCGATCCTGGAGATGCAGCTGCGCCGACTCGCCGCTCTCGAGCGCCAGAAGATCATGGACCGGTTGGCCGAGCTCGAGCTGGTCATCGCCGACCTCGAGGACATTCTGGCCAACGAGACCCGTCAGCGGCAGATCATCATCGAGGAGCTCGGCGACGTCGTCGCGAAGTATGGCAACGAGCGGCGATCCCAGATCATCGCCGCCGATGGCGACCTGTCCATGGAGGACCTCATCCCCGATGAGGAACTGGTCGTCTCGATCACCCGCGGCGGCTACGCCAAGCGGACCAAGGCCGACCAGTACCGCACCCAGAAGCGCGGCGGCAAGGGCGTGCGTGGCGCGACCCTGCGCGGCGACGACGTGGTGGAGCACTTCATCGCCACCACCAACCACCACTGGCTGCTGTTCTTCACCACCGCCGGTCGGGTCTACCGCACCAAGGCCTACAACCTGCCCGAGGCCGCACGCGACGCGAAGGGCGGCCACGTGGCCGGGCTGTTGTCCTTCCAGCCCGACGAGGACATTGCCCAGGTGCTCGCGATCCGCGACTACGAGCAGGCGCCCTACCTGGTGCTCGCGACCCGCAACGGCCTGGTCAAGAAGACCCGATTGGCCGACTACAACAGCCCGCGGCAGGCCGGCGTCATCGCGATCAACTTCCGCGAGGACGACGACGCCCTGATCGGCGCCGAGCTGGTCAACGCCGACGACGACATCCTGTTGGTCTCGCGGCGCGGTCAGGCGATCCGGTTCAAGGCCGACGACTCGCAGCTGCGCCCGATGGGCCGAGCAACGTCCGGTGTGACCGGCATGAAGTTCCGCGACAACGACACGGTGCTGTCGATGTCGGTCATCCGGGCCGCCCAGGTGGCGGCCGAGGAGGCTGTCGACGCTGCCGCGGACGGTGCTGAGGTCGAGCTGGCCGACGGCGCCGAGCTCACCGACGTCCCCTTGGTGCACCAGCAGTTCGTCTTCACCATTACCGATGGCGGCTACGCCAAGCGTTCGCGGATCACCGAATACCGCACCACGGGTCGCGGTGGCCTCGGCATCAAGGCGATGACGCTGACCAACGAGGATCGCGGCGGACTGGTCGGCGCGTTCATCGTGCAGGAGGGCGACGAGATCCTCTCGATCACCCAGGCCGGTCAGGTCGTGCGTAGCCCGATCAACGAGAACTTCCGGGCCACCGGACGCTCGACCCAGGGCGTGAAGTTCGTCAGCCCGAAGAAGGGCGATGCGGTGGCCGTGGTGGCTCGCTCGGTGGAGGCCAGCGACGAGGACGAGGCGACCGAGGTGAACGATTCCGCCGAGGTGCTCGAATCGCCTGATGCCCGCGACGATGCAACAATCGAAAATCCTGACGAGAACGCCGAGGAGTGATCCATGTCCGAGCGCACCGCCCCACGACCCAGTGCGGGTGAGAGCCCGAAGGGTGCCAACGCGCCCAAAGGCTCCGACTCTGGTTCTCGCCCACCCCTCACCGAGCGGATCCAGACCAAGATCTCCAACGCCGCGAACGAGCACCGGGCCAACGCCGCGGGGGGTGTGCCGGTCAAGGGTCGGTTGACTGCCGAGCCGGCCAAGTCGCCACGGCGGGCCCGTTTGCGGCTGACCCGGATCGACCCGTGGACGGTGATGAAGACGTCGTTCCTGCTGTCGGTCGCGTTCGGGGTCGTCACCTTCGTGGCGGTGTTCATGGTGTGGTCGGTGCTGGGTGCCTCGGGCGTGTGGGACTCGATCAACTCCACTGTGGCCAGCGTCGTCGAGGGAGACAACAACACCTCCAAGTTCGACGTCACCAACTATCTGGGAATGGGCCGGGTGCTTGGCTTCACCCTGCTCGTAAGCATCATCGACGTCATCTTGCTGACCGCAATCGCCACCCTGACGGCGTTCCTCTACAACATGGGTGCGGCTCTCCTGGGCGGCATCGAGGTCACCCTCGCGGAGGACGAGCGCTGAGGGTGCCACCTCGATTGGCACCAGATCGGCGTCGTCAGGTAACCTTCGGCGTCGCCGTAATGTACGTCGTACGGCGCAAATGCGGGCCTATAGCTCAGACGGTTAGAGCGCTTCCCTGATAAGGAAGAGGTCAGAGGTTCAAGTCCTCTTAGGCCCACCACCCCGCCAGTCACACTCGCAAGGGAGCCCGACAATGAAGAAGATCATCGTGCTCGCGCTGGCCGCGGCTGGCGTCGTCTTCGCCAAGAAGAAGATGGACGAGGGCAAGACCGAGCAGGCACTGTGGGCCGAGGCCACCGACACGGTTCACAAGTCCTGACCTTCGGCGGCTGTGCCGCCTTGAGGGGCCTTGGCGCAATTGGTAGCGCACCTCGTTTGCAACGAGGGGGTTAGGGGTTCGAGTCCCCTAGGCTCCACCACACGAAACCGCAGGTCGGCCTGCGGTTTCTTGTCATTTCTGAGGCGAGCTCCTCCTAGTTCTTCACCGGACCGTGGGAGACGGGTCGACAGTCGTGGCAGGGCGACTCGCGGCGTCTGAGGCAAGCTCGCTCCCAACGGATCCCCAGCGTTGCCCATGGGAGCGCTGGGCGGCCACCCGGGCCGCAGCTCACTGAGAGCGGATCCTTACGCGGAGGAGACTCTGCGCTCGGAAAAGCTCTGCGCTCGGACGGGGCGATCGGCGACGGGCCCCGAGACACGAGGTTCTGTCGGACGGTGTGCTCGGCGTGGTCCGGGAGTCGATCTCAAGATCCCTCTTACGAGCGTCCTCCTTGCGGGACGTCCGACGAACGGGTTGGTCTGGCTGCCGGGTTGTCGGACGTCCGGGGGAACGTCCGACGGTGGGGTTGGTGTGGCTGCCGGGTTGTCGGACGTCCGGCAACGTCCGACGGTGGGGTTGGTGTGGCTGTCGGGTTGTCGGACGTCCGGGGTGATGTCCGACGAAGGGGTTGGTCTGGCTACCGGATCGTCGGGCGTCCCGGGGAACGTCCGACGAGGGGGTTGGTGTGGCTACCGGATCGTCGGACGTCCCGGGGAACGTCCGACGAGGGGGTGGGTGTGGCTGCCGGGTTGTCGGACGTCCGGGGCAACGTCCGACGAGGGGGTTGGTGTGGCTGCCGGGTTGTCGGACGTCCGGGGCGATGTCCGACGATGGGGTCGGTGTGGCTGCCGGATCGTCGGACGTCCCGGGGAACGTCCGACGATGGGGTCGCCGAGCAACCGAGATGGCGGAGCGAGCGGTGTGGAAGTCGGGTCTGCTGCAGCAAGTGTCAGCCCGGAGTGCCCCCACTACCGCGTGAGTATCGAGCATTCGCCGCGGCTCATGGGGCACCCGATGCTCGTGACCATCGCAGTCCCGAGAGTCGATCGCCAGGCATACGTTCAGGCCAGGCGCTTGACCCGACTCCGATGATCGCCCGCGTTTTCACCCTTGATCTCGGTCCGTGTCGTGCCACGCACCTTGTCCACCTTGTCGTCCTCGCCCGTGACGGGCTGGGACTCGATGATGGTCTCCTTCTCGAAGTGATGAGACTTGTTGGTGTTGCGGCAGTACTGGAACAACGCCCAATAGACGCCTCCTGCCCCGGCTGGCCCGAAGAGAAGGACGTACCACGGGGCGCCGTCCGACTCGGCTGCCGCCAGGACGATGGCGTGTGCCGCCTCCAGCACGAGCGCGCTCATGAGGCTGCCAGAATCAGGATGGCGATGGCTTCGAGCACGGTCCCCGCGGTCAATGCCGCAACGGCCAGCCTCCCGTGGGAGACAGCCACACTGCCCATGGTCTCCCCGGTGCGTCCGTTGACTGCGATGTAGTGCACCATCGGTTGCCCCTTCTTCTCCTCGTAGTACGAGTAGAGCCACACAGGCAGATACATCGACACCCACCGGGTGCCGTGGACAGTGAGCCGTTCGGCCTCCCACCGCACTCCACGGTCGTACTTCTTGATAGATCCCTGGACCTGCGATCTCGCAATGGAGAGCAACTGGTGCTCAAGGGCCGGCACCAGTGCCGAGATGTCTTGGTCGCGACGCTCGGAGGTGTACCCGACCAGGTAGTTGGCGTTCCACTGCACCGCGCTTTTGGTATCGAACGGCAGGATCGTGTTGATCACGTTGTTGGTGTTGACGAACGCCCTCATGTCGGCCCGGTTGGCCGAGGATTCCAGGGTCAGGTCATCGACCGTGAAGTCGACATGACGATCAACCCGGTAGACATCCGCGTCGTAGACCGTCTCCTCGTCGTCACCGCTGCCGCGGGTGTAACTGCGGGTCTGGACCTCGCCACGACCTTCGACGTCAGCACTGACATTTCCGTCGATGACCATGTAGGGGAGGTAGACGCCGACCACGTTCTCCGGGGTGAACTCGGCCAGGAAGCGCCGATTCGCGAAGATTCTTCTCTTGTGTGCGAACGTCCTGACGTGCTCGACCGCCTGCTCCTTGGTGATGCTGAAGGGCAGCACTGCGTCGGGCACCGAGCCGTTGGGCACCTGCTCATTGACGGTAAGCACGTGTCGACACCAGTGACAGCGTGACGACGTGGCCTCGGCCGTGTTGACCACCACCTCGGCGCCACAGCCGGAGCACTTCATCGTCAGCATCGAGGCGTCCGCGTCGATGTCGGAGGCACCGGAAGCCATCGTGGTGCCCGTCAAGCTGCGAAGATCTCCTTCCTGGGACACCAGCGACTCAATGTGGGCCTCGGCCCACTCATGGCGGCAGAACAGGCAGATCAACTGGCCAGTCGTCACGCGCAGCTGAATCTCGGTCGATCCGCACTTCGGGCAGCGATTGACGCCGTCCTCCGCACTCTCGTTGGTTGTGTCGATGACCACGTCGCCGGGAGGGGCGGGATCCGTTAGATGGAGGTCATGGACATCCTGCGGGGGAGCGTCCTCTGATGGCATGGGGAAGTCACTGGTCGATTCTCTTGGGCTCAAAGACCTAGTGCCTTTGCCTTCGCTGCGTCGTAGTCCTCTTGGGTGATCAAGCCGGCGTCGAGCATCTTCTTCGCCTTCAGCAGCGTCTCCATCGGGTCCTCCGCGGCTGGGGCCGAGGGGGCCGCTGCCGGAGCCGGAGGCTGGGCGGCAGCGGACTGCGCGCCTACCCCGGGAACGGGCTGCTGAAGCCCGCCGAGCCCGATCGAGCCGGCGGCCATCCCCATGCCCAGCACGCCGCCAGCGCCGGAGTTCTCACCGGCCGACTCGAAGCCGGAGGCGACCGAGGCCTGCAGGTTGGAGTTGCCCCGAGCCCCGGAGAGCGCGTCCG
>JARICB010000391.1 GCA_029264225.1 Nocardioides sp.
AGCAGGCTGGCGTCGACCTCGGTGGTGTCGTAGTGCTGGGTGAAGGTGCCGCGGGAAGCGTCGAAGCCATGCTCGAGCACCTCGGCGTGCACCTGCTGGCGCAGGTCGCGCCAGCGCTCGACGGGGCCCTCGAAACCGTAGGTCTCGACCGCCCGGATGGCGCAGTCGAAGGCGACCCACACCATGACTCGGGAGTGGGTGAAGGAGCGCTCGGGCCCACGGATCTCCCACAGTCCGTGATCGGGTCGGTCCCAGTGCTCGGCCAGTTCGTTGACCAACGCCAGCTGCAGCGCCCAACTCTGCGGGCTCTCGGTCAGGCCGGCCTCCCGTGCCTGCTGGAGCGCGATCATCACCTCACCCAGCACGTCGTTCTGGCGCTGGTCGACGGCCCCGTTGCCGATCCGCACCGGCCGGCTGTCCTCGTAGCCAGCAAGGTGGTCGAGCTCGAACTCGGGCAACTGTCGGCGCCCGTCCAGGCCATACATGATCTGAAGATCACGCGGATCGCCGGCAACGGCTCGCAGCAGCCAGTTCCGCCACTCGCAGGCCTCCTCCGTGTAGCCGGCGCCGAGCAGCGATTCGAGGGTCAGGGCGGCGTCGCGCAACCAGCAGTAGCGGTAGTCCCAGTTGCGCGTGCCGCCGAAGTCCTCGGGCAACGACGTCGTGGGCGCGGCGACGATGCCCCCGGTCTCGTCGTGGGTCAGCAGTCGCAGAGTGACCAGGCTGCGGCGTACGAGGTCGGCGTGCGGCATGTCGTCGGCGGACTTCGCCGCCCACTCGTCGTGGTCGAGACACGTGGCTTCGATCCGGTCGGAGTAGCCCAGCGACTCGGGCAGCTCACGCCAGGACTTGACCCAGGTCGTGCTGAAGATCAACTCCTCACCCTCGCTGATCTCGAACACGTCGCGGTGGTGACCGTCGACGGCTCGAGGCAGGCGTGGCCCCCGCAGGATCAGCTTGTCGGGGCCGGCGACCGCGACGATCACCTCTTCGTCGTCGACGTACTGGCGGGTCACCCAGGGCGTCACCTTGCCGTAGTCGAAGCGCACCACCCAGTCGTGTCGGATCATGACGGTGCCGCGGGTGCACGTGAGGCGGCGTACGACGTCGGCTCGACCGTCGCCGGTGGGCATCAGGTCACGTAGGACGACCTGACCGGCACGAGTAGTGAAGGTGGTCTCCAAGATCGCCGAGGCACCGACGTAGCTGCGCGTCGCCACGACGTCCTCCTCGCTGGGCGCGGGTGCCAAGAGCCAGCGGCCGTTGTCCTCATCGCCGAGCAGAGCCGCGAAGCAGGCCGGCGAGTCGAACTGCGGCAGGCACAGCCAGTCGACGGAGCCGTCCAGGCCGACGAGGGCGGCCGTGCCGCGGTCGCCGATGAGTGCATAGTCCTCGATAGGGAGCGCCATGGACACCAACGTAGCTAGCATCCGGTCATGGCTGGAGAAGACGCGGCACGACAGCACCTGTTGATCCGCGCGGGCGCAACGATCGCTACCGCGGAGTCGCTGACCGGTGGCCAGTTGGCGGCGCGGTTCACCGCTGTGCCCGGATCGTCGGCGGTCTACCTGGGCGGCGTCGTGACCTATGCGACCTCGCTCAAGGAGTCACTGCTCTCGGTGCCGGCCGAGGTGATCGAGACCTACGGTGTGGTGTCCGAGCCGTGTGTCGCCGCCATGGCCGTCGGGGTCCGCGACCTGGTCGGGGCCACGCATGCGCTGGCCACTACCGGGGTCGCAGGGCCGGGGTATCAGGGAGGAGTCGCTGCGGGCACGGTGTGGATCGCCGTGGCCACCCCGACCGGGGTCACGACCCGGCTGCTGAGCCTCTCGGGCAGTCGAGCCCAGATCCAGGCGGAGACGTGTGAGGTGACGTTGTCGCTGCTTGCGGGCATCATCCGACGGGATGATCCGGGGCTCGGGTAGCGTTACCCCACAAGTCTCCCCACCTCTTGGAAAGGACAGACGCATGGTGCTCTTTCGCCGCTTCCTCGGCGACGTGCTCCGCAGTGAGCGGATGCAGCGTGGCCTGACCCTTCGCGAGGTGTCTGCCGAGGCACGCGTCAGCCTGGGATACATCTCCGAGATCGAGCGCGGCCAGAAGGAAGCCTCCTCGGAGCTGCTCGCCTCGCTGTGCGCGGCGATGGACCTGCCGCTGTCCGAGGTGCTGCGCGACGTCTCCTCCGCGATCGCTCTCGAAGAGGTGGCGCTCGGTCTGCGACCCGTCGCAGCCACCCCCATCACGGCAGCTCGGACTGCGACCAGCGACGTGGTGGCCTCCGCCGCCTGACGGTGGGTCAGTCGTTGCCCGGCTGGCACTGCGGGCACCAGTAGGTCGCCCGTTCGCGGCCCGGCTCCCCACGCATCGCTACCCGGATCGGGGTAGCGCAGCGACGACACGGTGATCGGTCGCGGCGGAAGACCCACCTTCGCTCTCGGGGACGCAGGTCCCCGGTCGTGGACTGGATCGCCCGTTCCTTGTTGACCTCGAGCATCTGCTTGGCCCGTCGCACCAGTCGTGGCAGGTCGGCGACCTCACCCACCGTGCGCTGCGGATGGATGCCGCTGGTGAAGCACAGTTCGGCCATGAACATATTGCCGATGCCCGCCAGGTTGCGCTGATCCAACAGTGCGGCGGCGATGGTGCGATCGGGATCGTTGGTGAGGCGGCTCAGTGCCACTGACTCGTCCCAGTCCGGCCCCAACAGGTCCGGACCCAGATGCCCCACCGCCCCGGACTCCTGTGCCGTAGGGATCAGCTCCACCACGCCGAGCTGGAACCCCACGGCACTGACGTCGCCCGCCTCGAGCAGCACCCGGACCTGGCTCACCGGGCGGCGCCAGCGCTCGCCCGGTCGATAGACCTGCCAGGTGCCTTCCATCTTGAGGTGGGTGTGCAGGGTGATCCCGGCGTCGGTGCGGGTCAGGAGGTGTTTGCCGCGTGAGAGTGTTTCAAGCACGGTCGAGCCGGACAGGTCGGCCGTGGCATGTTGTGGCACCCGGAAATCGCTGCGGCTCAGGACCCGGCCCGACAGTGCCCGATCGAGCAGTCGCGCGGCGCGATAGACGGTGTCGCCCTCAGGCACGCATCCTCAGTCCCTTCGGCGTCGCCACGAACCCGGTGGCGTTGAGGGCCTGACGCAGGGGAGTGTCGCCGCCGCCCAGCAACGCCGCACCGTCGGCCTTCTCCACGGTCAGTTTGCCCAGGGCACCACGGCGAGTCGCATCGGCCAGCGCCGCCGCGGCCGGGGTGAGTTGTTCCGGGTCGTCGCTCCAGGTCAGCAACGTGCGACCGCCGCGCTCGACGTAAAGCACCAGGGCGCCGTCGACCAGCACCACCAGGGCTCCCGCCTTGCGTCCGGGCCGGTGACCGCTGCCCTCGCCGTGGCTGGCCGGCCACGGCAGCGCTGCGCCGTAGGGGTTGGCCGGGTCGGTGGCGGCCAGCGCCACGGCGACCGGTTTGGCGTCGGCCGGCTCGGCGAAGGTGCGGAGCCGGTCCACTGCCCCCGGGGTGCCGAACTGTGCGGCCCCCAGACCCTCGACGAAGTAGCCGCGCCGACAGCGACCGGTGTCCTCGAAGGCCGAGAGCACCTTGTAGACGCCAGCGAACCCGCCGGCGATGCGTTCCTGCATGACGGCACCCCGGGTGACCACACCATGTCGTTCGAGCAGATGCTCGGCGGTGGCGTGGGCGCGCCGGGTGGCGTCGGTGTCGCGGGCCGGCAGCACACTCCAGCGACCGGCAGTTTCTGGTGGGCCGGTGCGTATCGGCATCCGGCCCGTGCGTGGCGGGCCGCGCCGAGTGCGGTGGCTCGCGGTGCCCGAGCGGACCAGTGCCCGTAGCGGGGTCAGGGTGTCGTTGGTGACCAGGCCCTCCCAGACCAGACCCCACAACGCTGCGGAGACCGCGGCGTCGTTGGTCGCGCCCAGTCGATCGCTCAGTTGGCGGAAGAACCATGCACCACCGGGCGCCAGCGCTTCCAGCACCGAACGTTGGAGCTCGTCCAGGTCGCCCTCCTGGACATCGGGCAGGGTCAGGTGCGCCTGGTCGGCGAGGTGCAAGCTTACCCAGCCGTCGCTGCCGGGCAGCGGCGCATGGCCGGCCCAGATCACCTCGCCACTGCTGGTCAACTCGTCGAGGTAGCTGGGTTCGTAGTCGCGCACCCGGCTGGCAAGCACGAGCGGCTCCAGTGCGCTGGCGGGCACGGGACACCCGGCCAGTTGGTCGATCGCAGCGACGACGCCGTCAACACCTCGCAGCTTGCCGCCTACCCGTTGCCAGGTGGGCAGGTAGCGGGCCAGCGTCTCCGGGGTGACCGGCTCGACCTCCTTGCGGAGTCTTGCCAGCGAGCGCCGCCGCAGCCTGCGCAGCACCTCCGCATCGCACCACTCCGAGCCGGACCCGGCTGGGCGGAACTCGCCTTCGAGCAGTCGGCCGCGCGCGGTCAGGCGGTGCAACGCCTGGCGTGCGACGGCTTCGCCGAGGCCGAAGCGGCTCGCCACCTCGGCAGTGGTGAACGGGCCGTGGGTGCGGGCGAAGCGCGAGATCAGGTCGCCGATCGGGTCCTCGGTCGGCTCGGTGAAGACGTCGGGGGTGCCCGGCGGGACAGGTACGCCGAGGCCGTCGCGCAGTCGGGCGATGTCCTCGATCGTGGTCCATCGCTCTTCGCCGGCGATCCGCACCGCCACGATCCGGCGCTGGTCGGACAGGGTGGTCAGCCAGGCAGTCACCTCGGCGCCCTCGACGGTGCGCGCCATCACCTCTGCGGCCGACAGCGGCCCCAGCAGCCTGAGCAGGTCGGCCACGGCTTCGGCGCTGCGGGCCCGCCGGTCGGTGGCCAGCCACTGCAACTCGGACTCGACCTCGGCGAGCACGTCGGGGTCGAGCAGCTCTCGCAGCTCAGCGCGGCCGAGCAGTTCGGCGAGCAGCCCCTGGTCGAGACTCAAGGCGGCCGCCCGGCGCTCGGCGATGGGGGAGTCGCCCTCGTAGACGAACTGTGCGACGTAGCCGAAGAGCAGGCTGCGGGCAAAGGGGCTCGGTGTCTGGGTGGCGACGTCGACGACGGTGACCTCGCGCAGGTCGATCCGCTTGAGCAGGGCGGTCAAGGCAGGCAGGTCGTAGACGTCCTGAAGGCACTCGCGGATGGCTTCGAGCACGATCGGGAAGCTGGGGTACTTCGAGGCGACCTCGAGCAGCTGCGCGCTGCGCTGGCGCTGCTGCCACAGCGGGCTACGGCGACCGGGGTCGCGGCGGGGGAGCAGCAGGGCACGGGCCGCGCACTCGCGGAAACGACTGGCGAACAGTGCCGAGCCACCGACCTCCTGGGTGACTAGCTGCTCGATCTCCTCGGGGTCGAACACGATCAGATCGCCCAGCGGTGGCTCCTGGTCGGTGTCGGGGATCCGGATCACGATGCCGTCGTCGGAGGCCATCGCCTGTCCGTCGATGTCGTAGCGCTCGCGCAACCGGGCATTGATCGCCAAGGCCCATGGAGCGTGGACCGGTGTGCCGTAGGGGGAGTGCACCACCAGTCGCC
>JARICB010000415.1 GCA_029264225.1 Nocardioides sp.
GACCACCAGGGCCACTTGCGGACCGAGGGCGAACCACAGGACACCGAAGCTCATCGAGGAGATCAGCCGGCCGATCGCCACCACTGTCTGGGCAGAGGCGATGCCGCTTGCTCGTACGCTGGGGGTGACCAGGCGGCCAGCCACCGCAGCCAGGACTCCGTCGGTGGAGGCGTAGAACGTGCCGAGCAGCGCCAGGGTGGCCAAGGTTGCGATCAGCCCGGCGGGCGGTAGTGCGGCGCAGGCGTAGGCCGCAACCAGGGCCAGGTGGCCGAGCACCAGCATGCGCGCCCGGCCGATCCGGTCGGCGACCCGACCCAGCGGCAGTGCCAAGGCCAGGAAGGCGATGTTGGTGCCGACGTAGAGCAGCGGGAACCACGAAGTGGCGAAGTCGCTGCGGTCGAGCAGGGCGAGATAGATGAAGCCGTCGCCGACCGTGAACAGCGCCAGCCCCCCGGCTACGAACAGCACCCGGATCAGCCGAGGGTCGGCCACGTCTCGCCACCGGAAGGCCGAGGTTGGAGCGACCTGGAGCTGCGCGCGCGGCCTCAGGTCGGGGACGAGCAGCCCCAACAACGCCACCCCGATCACGGCGAACGCCAGCGAGATGGCCATCACGGCGCCGAAGCCGTCAGGGATCGCCCACAGCACCAGGAACGCGATGAGCGGGCCCAGCGCGGCACCGATCGTGTCGAGCATGCGGTGCATCCCGAAGGCACGTCCCAAATCGGCGGTCGGTGTCGCGGCCGAGATCATGGCATCGCGCGGTGCAGTGCGGATTCCCTTGCCGATGCGGTCGGCCGCCACGACGGCAGAGACCGTGGCGAGACCCGTTGCGAACAGCAGGGCGAGCCGCGCGATGCAGGAGAGGCCGTACCCGATCACGGCCACCCATTTGGGATGATCGCTGCGGTCGGCGAGCCAGCCGCCCGCGATCCGTACCAAGGCGCTCACGCCTTGGTAGAGACCGTCCACCACCCCGTAGGCGATCGTGGACAGGCCCAGCACGGTGGTGAGGTAGATCGGGAGGATTGCCGAGACTGCCTCGGAGGAGATGTCGGTCACCAGGCTGACGAATCCGAGCGTGATCACCACGTGGGGGATCGGTCCGCCGGAGGATCTGGCGCCCTTCCCTGCGTCGGGACGCTCGCTCAGGCTGAGGTACATGTCAGGCCTGCGCAGCCCGTCGGTGAGTGAGGCTGGGCGGTGCGATCAATACGCGCCACGATGACCCAGCACCGCGCGCGCCGTCTGGCCAAGGATCTTGGCGTCGAGGCCGAGTGACCAGTTGTCGACGTAGGCGAGGTCGAGACGAACGGACTCGGCCCAGCTCAGGTCAGAGCGACCCGACACCTGCCACAACCCGGTGAGCCCGGGTTTGACGGCGAGCCGTCGGCGCGGGTCGAGTTCGTAACGCGCGACCTCGTCGGGCAGTGCCGGCCGAGGCCCTACCAGTGACATATGGCCGCACACGACGTTGAGCAGTTGTGGAACCTCGTCGAGGGAGTATCTGCGAAGACGCCGTCCCAGGCCCGTGACCCTGGGGTCGAGGCGCATCTTGAAGAGCACACCGTCGCTCTCGTTGACCGCGACCAGATCCCCGCGCTGGTCCTCGGCGGTCTCGCGCATCGTGCGGAACTTGTACATGGTGAAAGGAACTCCGTGCCGTCCTATCCGGCGTTGCCGGAACAGCGCGGGGCCGGAGGAGTCGAAGCGCACAGCGATGCTCACGAGCAACAGAAGCGGTGCCAGCGCGAGCAGCCCGAGCAGCGCCAGTGGGCGTTCGATGAGTTCCTTGATGACCCGACGGCCACCGCCCAGCGCGGCCGGCCTGACGTGGACCAGGTTCATTCCTGCGACCCTCGTCGGGCGCAGCCGGCTCGCTGCCACATCGAGCAGGCCGGTGCCGATGTAGACCGGCAGCCCGACCGAGCCTGCGTACCAACTGAGACGTCGAATCTGCGCCGACGACATCTCCGGGCTGGGGAGAACGATCACTGCATCGGCGTGATGGCGCCGTGCTGCTTCGATGACCGAGTCATCCGTGATCTTGATGTGGGGGCCCTGACCCGGCCCTTCGGCTGACCCATGGGGGGCCTCCACCGCGACCACGTCGTACCGCGAACTCGAGGCCAGCTCGAGAGTGGCAGCAGCCGTGTCACGGACAGCGCCGGTCAGCACGACACGAACTGGCCGGGTCAGGGGGAGCGTGGCGGCGACGAAGAGCCCGCCGGCCGTCAGAAGGATGAGCAGCGGAAGGACGTTGGCGGCGCTCGTCGCCTCGCCGGCCAGCGGGTGCACCAACCAGCAACCGATGGCGATCAGGCCGCCGCTGCGGAGGACGTCGAGTGCGGCCCGGGAGCGGCTGGCACCCAGTCGAGCTGCCCCATCGCCGGCCAAATGTCCGACGCTGATCGGCCACACCACCACCAGAGCGGCTACGACGACCGGAGAGATGCTCAGGCCAAGCCCAGGCAGCACGCCCACGACCAGAGCGCCCGCCACGATGCTCCATACGTAGCGCGTCCAGGTGACGGCGGTAGGCGAGGGGCGGGCACCTGACCAGACGTAAGAGGCAGTCCCGATGGTCCCTGTGGGACGGCGGGTCAGTCGCGGAAGGTTCGGTGGGGGTATCGGCAATGCAGTCATCTGGCGTCTTCCCCCGGTCTGTGCCTCCGCGTCGGGGGGCGTCGTCCGAGCCTAGGAAACCGATGCCATCTCGGCATGCCGCATTTACGGCAAAGTCCTGCTTGTCTAGGAGGGGACCGGACGCCAGTCCAGGTGATTGGCCATACCGACAGCCGCCAACTGGGACGAAACCCCCAGTTTCGCCAAGATGGATTTCACCTGGGTTCGCACGGTCGCCTCGGAGACCACGCTGAGCTTGGCAATCTCGCGCACCGTGAGTCCTTCGATGAGAAGTGAGAGCACCTGCTTCTCCCGTGGGGTCAGTCGCTCGAGCCGAGCGAGTTGCTCCTCCTTGCCCTGCCGCTCCGAACTCCAGGCGCGCAACAACGAGTCGAGCTCATCCGCAGTGACGACGGGCAGACCTTGGTGCAGCCGTCGGACGGTCGCCAGGGTCTCCTGGAGAGGTGCGGACTTCGAGATCACCTTGCGCGCGCCACTGCG
>JARICB010000420.1 GCA_029264225.1 Nocardioides sp.
AGCGACTCGATGTCCTCGCCGACGACGGGCACGTCGAAGTCGAGGCCCTTGGCCCAGTCCATGCGCGCTGTGGACGACATGCTCCACGGGTTGCCCTTGTTCTCCAGCGCCTTGAACAGACCATTGAGCTCGGCAGGGAAGTTGGATTCGACAAGCACCTGGTAGCGGCGCATGTCCATGATGTGATCGACGTGCTCGATGTCGACGGGGCACTGCTGCACGCAGGCGCCACACGACGTACACGACCAGAGGACGTCTTCGTCGATGACGAACGCGGCACCCTCGGGGTTGTAGAACCAGTCCTCTTCGGTGCCCGAACCGATCAGGGTGCGGCCAGCAGCGTCGGCCAGCGCGGGGTCCTTCTCCAGCAGGGCGGTCGCGGCTTCACTGCCCTCGCCGCCGGCCTGGACGTAGGGCGCCTTCGCGTAGGCGTTGTCGCGCAGGGCCATCATCAGCAGCTTCGGGGAGAGCGGCTTCTCGGTGTTCCACGCGGGGCACTGCGACTGGCAGCGGCCGCACTCGGTGCAGGTGGTGAAGTCGAGGATCCCCTTCCAGGAGAAGTCCTCGACCGCGCCCACGCCCAGCGTAGCGTCCTCGTCGAGGTCGTCGATGTCGTCGAGCATGACCGGCTTGCCGGCCGAGGTGAGCGGCTTCATCGCACCCAACGCCAGCCCGCCGTCGGACTCGCGCTTGAAGTAGATGTTGAACCACGCGGTGAAGCGGTGCCACGCGATGCCCATGGTGATGTTGCGGGCGATCACCATCAGCCAGATCATCGCGAGCGCGATCTTGAACATCGCGATGAAGAAGATCGTGTTGTGGAGGGCGGCGGTCGAGTCGGCGTAGAGCGCGTCACCGATCCACGACGAGATCGGGTAGTGGGAACGCCCACCCTCCTCGTCGAGCTTCCACTCGGCACCGCGGACGAAGAGGATCGCTGCGCCCTCGAGCAGTGCCAGAGCCTCGACGAAGTAGGCCTGCCAGAAGGTCGAGCCGAAGAACCGGCTCTTGCGTCCCTCGTTGCGGGGGTGGTGCTTCTGGCGGTAGATGATCAGGAACACGACGCCGACGGTGCTCAGCAGTCCGATGATCTCGCTGAACCACTCGAACGGATACCAGTGGCCCACGATCGGCCAGGCGAAGTCGGGTTTGAAGAGTTGGAAGTACGCCGCGAGCACGGCCGTGCTGAGGAACAAGAACGCCGCGTAGACGAACCAGTGCATGATGCCGACCCAGTGCCACTGGAGCATCCGAGTGTGGAGGAACGTCTCCTTGAGCATGGTGACCGCACGCCCCGCCGGGTTGTCGGTGCGGCCCTGTGCGGGTTGGCCGGTGCGGATCACCCCGATCATGCGGCGTACGGCAGGCACCAACAGGGCCAGTGCGGCCACGGTCAGTGCTAGGGAGACGACGATCGCGATGATCTGCATGGAGAAGTGCTCCTCACTCGGGGCTTGCCGCCCGGAGCCTATTGCTCGTACTGGTCGCCGCGATCAGGTCCCTGCGGTGCAGTGAATCCTACTTGGAGGTAGCGACTCCCGTGCAGCGACGACCGGACGCGTGGCGGGGCGGGTCCCCTTCGGTGCTCGTATGTGTGCTTCCCGACCTGCGTTCGGCCCGATTTGGGCGTGTCGTGTGACCTTTGTTACCGAGTCGTGGGCCCGTTGTTGCTTCGCTGTGGCGTAACGGCAGTCACTCTTGGGGTGTTGGACTGCGGCGCTCCCAGAGTGGTGCAGGACAAAGGGGTGACCAGGATCCGGGGGGGTCCGCGGATTCGAAACATCGAATCGTAGTCATGATCATCTCTTCGTCGTCCGGCGACGTGGCTGTCCGCTCCTTCCCGAGAGTGAGCGGCCAGCCACGTCTGCCAGGCGCAGTTCATTCATCCCGCTCAGGTGCCAGCCCCGGTGAGCAGTCCCGGGCTCAGCCTCCGAGTCGACGGGTCAGGGCAGCGGCCGTCAACTGGACGGCGTGGGCAAGTTCTTCAGGGTTGACCGCCGACCCGTTGGTCTCGTGCGGGAAAGTGAGCGCCACCCCGGCCACAGGATGACCGTTGTGGTCGAGCACCGGGGCGGCGACGCTGGCCAGCCCGTCCGAGACCTCGCCGTCCTCCACGGCATAGCCCCGCTGTCGTGCCTGGCTCAGCAGCGACCGCAACCCACTGAGAGAGGTCGGACCCGTGCCCCGCCGGTCGACGAACGCTTCCTTGTCCGGGTAGAGCGCCCGCACCTGGGAACCGGGCAACGTCATCAGGATGGCGCGCCCACTCGCGGTCAGGTGCGCGGGCAGGCGCACGCCGACGTCGGTAATCAACGGTGGTCGGCCGGGAGCGCGCTCCTCCAGGACATAGAGCACGTCCCGTCCGTGCAGCACGGCGAGGTGACCTCCGTAGCCGGTGCGGTCGACCAGCGCCGCCAGTGGGCGACGCGCAACACGCTGCAACGGCTCCTGGCGCGCGAACCCACTGCCAACCTCGAACGCGGCCACGCCCAGGCCGTAGCGACGTTCGTCCTCGAGGTGGACGACGAAACCTTCGGCGATCATCGTGTTGATCAGGTGGTAGGCCGTGCTGCGCGGCAGGTCGCAGGCGTTGGCGATGCGATCCAGCGGCACCGGATCTGGCTGGCTCGCCAAGAACCGCAGCACGCGCAGCGTGCGGGTGGCGGCGGGGACCTGACTCATGTCGCCAGATCCTGCCTCAACGGTTCAGGCGCGGTGGCTGCCACCGGTCTGGCCGTCGGCCTCCTCGTCCCGGTCGAAGATCGTGTCGGGGTCGGTAGGGATGGCGGACGGCCCGACGGGAGTTCCCACCTCGGGCGCGTAGTCCTTGGCTGTGTGCTTCACGTCCGGGTCGAGACGGTCGGCGGCCCGAATCTGGTCCTCGTGGGTGGCCTGCTGCTGCGCGACCTCGGTCCGGGCGCTGGCGGCCTGCTCCTCGGCGCGTTGCGCCTCGAGACGGGCTTGCTCGGCCTTGGTCTCAGCCTGCTCCGCGCTGGCCCGGGCGTCGGGGAGACCGGCGGCCTGGGTGTCGGCCTGCTCGCGCAGCTGGGAAGCGCGCGCTCGGTTGTCCTGCTGGCTCTTCTTCCGCATCGAGGAGACGACCAGGCCGATCAGTGCCAGTGCTGCGACGACGATGACGACGAGCCAGATGACTTGCGTGGTGGTCATGGTGGACTCCTGCTTTGCCGATGATCCGAGCCGGCGGGATCTCCGCCGGTGGCGTGCCTGACTCCCACGGTAGGGGGGTCGCGGCCCCGGCGACCACCCCCACCGGGGTGAAGTCTCGTATGACAGACGTGAACGGTGGTGGGGTTCTGGCGGACCACGGAGGAGCAACGTTGGATGAAGGGATGACCCAGACGATCACTCTCGGTGTCGGCGCCGTGACCTTCGACGACCTGGTGGCCGTGACCCGCCATGGTGCCGGCGTGCGGCTCGGCCCGGACGCGATGACGGCGATCGACCGGGCCCGCGACGTCGTCGAGGCGTTGGCCGCCTCGCCTACGCCCGTCTACGGGATCTCTACCGGCTTCGGTGCGCTCGCCACGCGACACATTCCCGCGGAACTGCGCACCCAACTGCAGAAGTCATTGGTGCGCTCGCACGCGGCCGGCTCCGGCCCGGAGGTCGAGCGCGAGGTGGTGCGCGGTCTGATGCTGCTGCGCCTCTCGACCCTGGCGAGCGGTCATACCGGCATCCGGCGAGCGACGGCCCGATTGCTGGCTGATCTCCTTACCCATCAGATCACCCCGTTGGTCCACGAGTACGGCTCCTTGGGCTGTTCCGGTGATCTTGCGCCGCTCGCCCACTGCGCCCTGGCCCTGATGGGGGAGGGACAGGTGCGGAACGCTGACGGTGTCCTGATGCCCGCGGCCGAGGCGCTGGCCACGGCCGGACTTGCACCCGTCGAGCTCGGCCCCAAGGAGGGCCTGGCGCTGATCAACGGCACCGACGGCATGCTCGCCATGCTGGTCCTGGCCATTACCGACCTCCGGATGCTGCTGCGCACCGCCGACGTGGCAGCGGCGATGAGCGTCGAGGGCCAACTCGGCACCGACCGGGTCTTCGCCCCGGAACTCCAGACGATCCGCCCGCATCCAGGCCAGGCGCTCTCCGCCGCCAACCTCGTCGCGATTCTGGCCGACTCAGCGATCGTCGCCTCCCACCGCACTGGCGATTGCAACCGGGTCCAGGACGCCTACTCCTTACGGTGTTCGCCGCAGGTGCACGGCGCTGCCCGCGACACCGTCGAGTACGCCGCAGTGGTGGCCGGACGCGAGCTTGCCTCGGCCATCGACAACCCGGTCGTGCTGGCCGAGGAGGGCCGGGTCGAATCCAACGGCAACTTCCACGGCGCCCCGGTCGCCTACGTGCTCGATTTCCTGGCCATCGTCGCCGCCGACGTGGCCTCGATCAGTGAGCGACGTACGGACCGGTTCCTCGACAAGGCTCGCAACCACGGGCTCAACCCGTTCCTGGCTGCCGACCCCGGCGTCGACTCCGGTCTGATGATTGCCCAATACACCCAGGCAGCGGTCGTCTCCGAACTCAAGCGGCTCGCAGCCCCGGCCAGCGTCGACTCGATCCCCTCCAGCGCCATGCAGGAGGACCACGTCTCGATGGGTTGGTCGTCGGCTCGCAAACTGCGCCGCGCGGTCGACGGTCTGACCCGGGTTGTCGCCATCGAGACGATGACCGCTGCCCGCGCCCTGGAGATGCGCCCGGACGCGCCCTCGCCGGCCACTGCGGCCGTGATCGGACTGCTACGCGATGCGGGCGTCCAGGGCCCCGGCCCCGACCGGCACCTGTCCCCAGAGATCGAGACAGCCGTCTCGCTCGTCGCCTCCGGCGCAGTCCTGGCCGCCGCCGAGTCAGTGATCGGAGAACTCGCATGAGCGACAACCCGCGACTGCCCATCCATGCCGCCACCGGCACTGCACTGTCCGCGAAGTCGTGGCAGACAGAGGCGCCGTTGCGGATGCTGATGAACAACCTCGACCCGGCCAACGCCGAACGTCCCGAGGATCTCGTCGTCTATGGCGGCACCGGCAAGGCAGCCCGCAACTGGGAGGCCTACGACGCCCTCGTGCGGACGCTGCGTGACCTCGAGGACGACGAGACGATGCTGGTGCAGTCCGGCAAGCCGGTCGGCGTGATGCGCACCCATATCTGGGCGCCGAGGGTGCTGATCGCCAACTCCAACCTGGTCGGTGACTGGGCCAACTGGGAGGAGTTCCGCCGACTCGAAGACCTCGGGCTGACGATGTATGGCCAGATGACCGCCGGCTCGTGGATCTATATCGGCACTCAGGGGATCCTTCAGGGCACCTTCGAGACGTTCGCCGCGGTGGCCGACAAGCGGTTCGGGGGGACCCTGGCCGGCACCATCACCCTGACGGCCGGGCTGGGCGGGATGGGGGGCGCGCAGCCGCTCGCGGTGACGATGAACGACGGCGTCGCGATCTGCATCGAGTGCGACCAGTCGCGGATCACCCGCCGGATCGAGCACCGCTACCTCGACGTCCAGGCCGACTC
>JARICB010000431.1 GCA_029264225.1 Nocardioides sp.
CGTCAGCAGATGTCGGCAGAGCCCCTGGCCGCGGTCGCGTCGGTGCTTGAGCGGGTGCACAAGGCGCAGAACAACATCGAGTTCCTGACTGCCTTGCAGCGTTCCGCCGCCGGCACTCGTCGCTGACCGGTAGGGTTTCGCATACCGAACCAGCGGGGGGATCTCATGGCACGCATTGTGGTTGCCGACGATGACGTCGACATTCGCGAGCTGGTGGAATTCAAGTTGTCCACGCTGGGTCACGACATCGTGGCGGTCTCAGACGGCGCAGCCGCGGTCGCCGCGTGCAAGGAGCAGCGTCCCGACCTAGCAGTTCTCGACGTGATGATGCAGGGCATGTCGGGCCTGGAGGCGGTGCGGTTGATCCGTGCCGACGCGAGCCTGGCCGATCTGCCCGTCATCTTGCTGACCGCGCGCGCTCAGGAGTCAGACGTGGAAACGGGCTTCAGCTCGGGAGCCGACGACTACATCACCAAACCGTTCAGCCCCCGCGAGTTGGCCAGCCGGGTCGAGGCCCTGCTGTCCCGCTCCGGCTGAGCCTGGTCCTTGGCTCGCGTCGGGAATGTCCGGATTGGCTCCAGCGTTCTTGCCGGTGGCACAATTGCGCGCTGGCACAATTGTGCGCTGGCTCCGGTTCACGTCTGCTGCATCTCCGCACAGTCGACCCGGAGCATCCTTGGAGAGGACACCCCATGAAGAAGGACATCCACCCGGCGTACGTCGAGACCCAGGTCACCTGCACCTGCGGCGCGACGTTCACCACCCGTAGCACCGCGACTTCCGGCAGTCTGCGTGCCGACGTCTGCTCGCAGTGCCACCCGTTCTACACCGGCAAGCAGAAGATCCTCGACACCGGCGGCCGCGTGGCTCGCTTCGAGGCTCGCTACGCCAAGAAGGCTCCCGCGACCGAGAGCAAGTAGCTCCTCCACAGCGCCGACCTCCCGCTCAGCGGGTGGTCGGCGTTGCGCATTTCTACAGCTCCGCACGCCATCTCGTCAGGAGACCCCGTTGTTCGAGGCAGTCGAAGGGCTCGTCAGCGAGCATGCCGAAATCGAGGGGCGCCTCGGTGATCCGGAGACCCATACCGATCAGCGGCTGGCCAAGCGACTCAACCAGCGTTACGCGGAGTTGTCGGCCATCGTCGGTGCCTGGCGTCACTGGCTCCAGTTGGGCGAGGACATCGAGGCTGCACGCGAGCTCGCCGCCGAGGACCCCGACTTCATAGTGGAGGCCGAGGAACTGTCCGCGAGCCGTGAGCGGGCCCAAGAGCGACTGCGGCACCTGCTCGTGCCGCGGGAACCAACCGATGCCAAGGACGCCCTGCTCGAGGTGAAGTCGGGCGAGGGTGGTGAGGAGTCGGCGCTCTTCGCGGCCGACCTGCTGCGGATGTATACCCGCTACGCCGAACAGCGAGGTTGGTCGACCGAGGTGCTCGATGCCACTGAGTCCGACCTCGGCGGCTACAAGTCGGTCACCGTGGCGGTCAAGGCCAAGGGCACGACCGAGCCGGGTGAGGCGCCCTATGCGCTGCTGAAGTTCGAGGGCGGCGTTCACCGGGTGCAACGGGTGCCGGTCACTGAGTCGCAGGGGCGGGTGCACACGAGTGCGGCCGGCGTGCTGGTCATGCCGGAGGCCGAGCAGGTCGACGTCGAGGTCGATGACAACGACCTGCGTATCGACGTCTACCGCTCGTCCGGTCCCGGTGGCCAGAGCGTCAACACCACCGACTCGGCCGTACGCATTACGCATGTGCCAACCGGCATTGTGGCGAGTTGTCAGAACGAGAAGAGCCAACTGCAGAACAAGGAGTCGGCGATGCGGATCCTGCGCGCCCGTCTCCTCGCCGCAGCCCAGGAGGCGGCCGATGCCGAGGCCAGTGTGGCCCGGCGCAGCCAGGTCCGCACGGTGGACCGCTCGGAGCGAATCCGCACCTACAACTACCCCGAGAACCGGATCTCCGATCACCGCACCGGCTACAAGGCCTACAACCTCGACACGGTGCTCGACGGTGAGCTCGGACCGGTCATCGGCTCCTGCGTCGACACCGACCTCGCGGCTCGACTCGAGGCGCTGGAGGCGTGAGCACGTCGCCACGTCGCCAAGGCGTGCTGTTCGCCGCCGTCCAGACGCTGCGAGAGGCCGGGGTGGCCAGCCCGGAACACGATGCCGCAGAACTGTTGGCACACGTGCACGGCATCGGGCGTGGAGGGCTGTTCCGCCTCGACGCGATCGAGCCCGAGCCGCTGGCCCGGTTCGAGACGCTGATCGTGCGACGGGCAGCGCGTGAGCCACTGCAGCACCTCACCGGCACGGCCCACTTCCGACATGTCGAACTGGCCGTCGGGCCCGGGGTCTTCGTGCCGCGCCCGGAGACCGAACTGCTGGCGGGCTGGGCCATCGACCAGGCCTTGGCGCACGCCTCGCTGAGCGGACGTGCGCCCGTCGTGGTCGACCTCTGCACGGGCTCCGGCGCGGTGGCGAAGGCGGTGGCCGACGAGGTGCCGCAGGCACAGGTCCATGCCGTCGAGCTGGACGAGAGCGCCCATGCCTGGGCCGAGCGAAACCTGACCGGCACCGGTATCGACCTGCGCCAGGGCGACATGGGCGCCGCCTTCGACGATCTTGCGGGGACCGTCGACGTGGTGGTC
>JARICB010000012.1 GCA_029264225.1 Nocardioides sp.
ACCTCGCCGGGTGTTCGCCACCTCCGTACTCGACAGGTTCAAGGGCTTCTGGCAGGGCGTAATGCTCCAACCCTTCGTCAAGCTCTTCATCCGCCTCGGCATCAGTCCCGATGCCGTGACGGTCGTCGGCACGATCGGGGTGTCCGCCGGGGCGCTCATCTTCTTCCCGCAGGGGCTGCTGTGGCAGGGCGTGCTGTTCATCACCGCCTTCGTCTTCAGCGACCTGATCGACGGTCAGATGGCCCGCACCCTGGGACGCAAGGACACGTTCGGGGCGTTCCTCGACTCCACCCTCGACCGGATCGCGGACGGCGCGATCTTCGCCGGGTTGGTGCTCTACTTCGCCTGGGTGGCCGACGACCGGCTCTATGCCTGCCTCGCGCTGGTCTGTCTGGTGATGGGGTCGGTGACCTCCTACGCCCGCAGTCGTGGCGAGGGACTCGGGTTCAACGCCAAGACCGGCATCGCCGAGCGCGCCGACAGACTCGTGGCGATCTTGGTCCTGATGTTCTTCGGTGACCTCTTCAACCTGCCGATCCTCTATGAGGTCACTCTGTGGCTGCTGGCGATTGCGAGCACCGTCACCGTGCTCCAGCGCATTCTGCTCGTACGCCGCCAGGCATTCGCCGCAGTCAGGCCGCAGGACCCGTCCCAGCCCTGACGCGGTAGCGGGAGTCGGGCTCCCCGCGCACTACGATTCCAGGTATGCCCGAACAGACACCTGACCCGACCCTTTCCACCGGCACCTCGCGCGTCAAGCGGGGGATGGCTGAGATGATGAAGGGCGGGGTGATCATGGATGTCGTCACCGCCGAACAGGCCAGGATCGCCGAGGATGCCGGCGCCGTCGCGGTGATGGCCCTCGAGCGGGTGCCGGCCGACATTCGCGCCCAGGGTGGCGTGAGTCGGATGAGCGACCCGGACATGATCGACTCGATCATCGCGGAGGTCTCCATCCCGGTGATGGCCAAGGCCCGGATCGGGCACTTCGCCGAGGCTCAGATCCTCCAGTCGCTCGGAGTCGACTACATCGACGAGTCCGAGGTGCTTACCCCGGCCGACTATGCCAACCACATCGACAAGTGGAACTTCACGGTTCCGTTCGTGTGCGGTGCCACCAACCTGGGTGAGGCGCTGCGCCGGATCACCGAAGGCGCCGCGATGATCCGCTCCAAGGGCGAGGCCGGCACCGGCGACGTGTCCAACGCAGTCACCCATATGCGCACGATCCGTGCCGAGCTGCGCCGGCTGCAGGGGTTGTCCGAGGATGAGTTGTATGTCGCGGCGAAGGAGCTGCAGGCGCCGTACGACCTGGTCAAGGAGGTCGCGGCGGCCGGCAAGCTGCCCGTGGTGCTCTTCGTGGCCGGCGGTATCGCCACTCCTGCGGATGCGGCCATGATGATGCAGTTGGGTGCCGAAGGCGTGTTCGTCGGCTCCGGCATCTTCAAGTCCGGCAACCCCGAGCAGCGCGCCGAGGCGATCGTCAAGGCGACGACCTTCTTCGATGACCCTGCCGTGGTCGCCAAGGCTTCGCGCGGCCTCGGTGAAGCCATGGTCGGCATCAACGTCGATGAGATCCCGCAGCCGCACCGGCTCTCCGAACGCGGCTGGTAACCAGACCCTTCGGTAGCAGCGGTCTGGTCCACGCGAGGTACACGCGAGATACACAGACCCGGGTTTCCCCGGGTGGCTGGGCAACGTTTGCTCCACGCCGGGACAACGTCTCCGGTACCGGGCGGAACAGCCCGGATTTCGGCCACATCCTTTACTCACACCCACCTGAGTTAAGGATGATTCCGATGAAGAACACCACCAAGGGCGCACTCGCCGCCGGTACCGCCGCCGTTCTCCTCATGGGCGGCGCTGGCTCGCTCGCTTCCTGGAGTGACTCCAAGACCCTCGCCGGCGGCTCCGTCGCCTCCGGTGAGCTCTCGCTCTCCGCCCCCGCCTGCGCTGACTGGGTCTACGCGACCGGCAAGGTCAACGCGGGCACCGCGGTCTCCAAGTTCGTCCCCGGCGACGTCGTCTCCAAGACCTGCACGTTCGTGGTCAAGGCCGCCGGTGACAACCTCAAGGCCACGCTGACCACGCCTGCCACCTCCACCCTGGTGCCCAACTCGACGGCTCCGAGCCTCACGGCCAGCATCGTTGCGGACTACAAGATCGACAACGCGGCGATCCCGGGGGTCATCACCAGCGCGCACAACAACAAGACCGTGACCGCGGTCATGACGGCCACGTTCGACTTCGGCACCACCGAGTCGGGCAACCCGAAGAAGAACACGAATGACACCCAGAACAAGACGGTGGCCTTCAACGACATCGGTGTGACGCTCAACCAGGTCAACCCGAACTGATTCGCTGAACTGACTCGGGGTTGGTAGTGAAGACGGCGCTGGGATGGATCGGCCAGGTAGTTGCCTGGCTGGTCATCCTGGTGACCGTTGCTGTGCTGGCGGTGGCGGTGTTGATCCCCCGCCTCGCCGGCGCCACGCCGTACACGATCCTGACCGGTTCCATGGCTCCCGGCATGCCGCCGGGCACTTTGGTAGTGGTCAAGCCCGTCGATCCGGATTCGATCTCCATCGGTGATGTCATCACCTATCAGTTGAAGTCCGACCAGCCCACCGTGGTGACGCACCGGGTGATCTCGATCGGCTTCAACGCCGAGGGCGAATCGCGCTTCACCACCCAAGGCGATGCCAACTCCGTCGCAGATGCCACGCCGGTGCGGCCGGTGCAGATTCGCGGGGTCAAGTGGTATTCGGTGCCCTACCTGGGGCACGTCAACAGCGCGCTGAGCGGCTCCCAACGCCAGTTCGCCGTCTACGTCGTGGCCGCGCTTCTCCTGGCCTATGCAGGCTTCCAGCTCGTCGGCGCCCTGCTCGGGCGTTCGCGCAGGTCACCGGTCCACACTTCGGCGATCGACGGCCAGGACGAGGAGTTGACGTGAGGCCACTCTCCGCGCTCCTGCTCGCTGGCTTCTTCGTACTCTCGACCGCGGGTGCGGCCTCGGCTCAGGGTGAGCTCGAGGTGAGTGAGGATGGACGACACTGGTCCACGGGGTTGACGCAACCGCCCTTCGATCCAGAGTTGGTGTGGGTGCCCGGAGACAAGCATGTCGCCGATTTTCGGATTCGTAACAACGCCCCTACTCCGGCTGACTTCACGCTGACGATGCTGGGCGAGGACACCGCGGGCCTGCTTGAGAGTGATCAGTTTCGGATCAAGGCACGTGTCTCCGGCGGCCCCTGGCGGCAACTCAAGTCCTTTGACCACGGACAAAGGCTCAATCACGTACCGCTGAACTCCGGGAGTGTCAGCACGGTCGAGGTGCTCGTGGGGTTCATGCCCGATGAAGGCAACGACACCCAGCTGCAGCAGTTGTCCTTCGACTTCCGGATGCAACTCTCCGAAGCCGTTCTCGATCAGCCCCTGGGCGATGGTGCGGCGACTGGGGTGGACAGTGCCACGGTCATCTCTGCCTCCAGGACCACCACCCCGGCCAGTGTGCTCCGAGCCCTCGCGGTGCCGGAGATCGGCGTGGAGCTGCTCGTTGCGAGTGCCTTGTTCGGGGCCGGGATGGCCTGGGTGCTGGCGCTCCGGCGTCGACGCGAAGACCTCGACCAGCCTGCCTGACGGCTGCCGCCGTGCTGGTTGGCGCGGTCCACACGAGATGCACGCGGCGTACACAACCACGCAGTGGTGCGCCTGCCTGGGCAACGTTTGGTCCACGTCGAGACAACGTCTCCGGTACCGGACGGAACAGCCCAGATTTCGGGCCCATTCTTGGGTCACACCCACCAGGAGAAAGGACCACCCGCATGAGGAACGCGACCAAGGGCGCATTCGCAGCCGTTGTTGCCGCCGTTCTCCTGATGGGTGGCGCCGGCTCGTTGGCCTCCTGGAGCGACACCAAGTCCATCGCGGGTGGCTCTGTCCGGGCCGGCCACCTGTCGTTGAGTGCCCCCACGTGTGACGCCGCCTGGAAGTACGCCCAGGGCAAGGCCGGCAACGGTGCCAACGTCGACTACTTCGTCCCGGGCGACGTCGTTTCCAAGAGCTGCGAGTTCACCATCCACAGTGCTGGCGACAATCTGTTGGCAAAGTTGTCGACGCAGACCCCGCCAGCTATGACGGGGAACAACATCAGCGCCACGGTCGCCACCGAGTACAAGCTCGGTGCCGCGCCCATGACGCTGCCAGCCAGCGTCACGTCGGGCGACAACGCCAAGGTCGTGACGGCAACGTTCACCGTCACGTTCCCCTTCGGTCCCACGGTGAATGCCAACAACATGCAGAACGCTGTCGCCTCCCTCGACAACATCACCGTGAACCTGACCCAGGTCGCGCCCAACTGATTCGTTGACCGACCCGGCGGCTACCGCACTGACTACCCTGATGACGACGAGAAGGAGGAGCTGGATGCACTTGTCTGAGTCGCGCCATCTTCTTGCTTCCGGGCGCGTGCGTGCGGCCCTGGCTCTTGGTGTGCTGGTGGCGCCGTTGGGTGTCAACACGATGGCCTACTGGTCCGACACCGAGGTCATCAGGGCTGGTGCGGTGGTCGCAGGGGATCTTGATCTCAAGGTCAATGGTGGCGACGGTCCCTTGGCCGGGGGACTGAGTGTGTCTGGCCTCAACCCCGGTGAGTCGAAGGCTGCGATCTACACGCTGAGCAATGCCAGTCGCGGCGCCAACGCGGCCATGCAGGTCACGATCACGTCCACCTCCGTGGACAGTGGCATACCCGGTACGACGGCTGCACTGAGTGCGAAGATCACCAACGCCACCACGACCGACGGTTCGACCTGTGCCGGCCCGAGCATTCACAGCGCCACGTCTTTCAACGGTCCACTGCTGGTGGCCACACCGCTCGAGTTGGCTCCGGGCACCAACCGCGTCGTGTGCGTTCAGGCCACGGCTGCCAGCTCGGCGCCTCGTGGTGGCTCAGCCCAGATTGCCATGACCTTCGCCGCTACCTTGAAGAACCCCAACTGACATGACGAACGCACCGATTCCGCTCACCACGCGTAGGCCCCGCTCTGGTCTGAGCAGGTATGCAGATCATGCGCTGACCATCGCCGCAGCATTGGGCGTGGCATCCCTGTTGGCAGCGTTGTTGTTCGCAGCGACGGGCGTGACGCCGCTGATCTTTCGATCGGCATCCATGAGCCCGGCGATCTCGACCGGCTCGCTGGCCCTTGCGCGGAGCGTGCACACCAGCCAGTTGGCGGTAGGTGACGTGGTGTCGGTCCACGATGCGCAGGGTGTGCGGGTCACTCATCGGATCGTGGCACTCGGTGCCGGCCAACTGTTCCTCAAGGGTGATGCGAATGCGACTCCCGATGCCATGCCTTACCCGGTGTCCAGTGCCGACCGGGTGTTCTTCTCCGCGCCCTATGTGGGATCGGTGGTGTCGGCTGTGATGAACCCGATCGGTCGTGGTCTGCTGTTGGTGGCGGTTGCTCTCATCGCGTTGGCGTTGATCCGGCCACGGCGCGATCGCTCCACGCCTGGTGGTCCGCCCCCGAGTCCTCCGGTCAGTCGCGGCAAGGAACGAGTAGCTGTCGTGGCTGCGCTGGTCATGGTGGCTGGTGTCGGTGTAGGTATCGCCCGAGCCCCGCAGGGCACAAGTGCATTCTGGACCGACTCGGTCCAAGCCGACTCCACCATCACGATCGGTGCTGCCGTGGACCCCGCGATCGTCTGTGTGCAGTCGAACGGCTCGGTGACCCTCAGTTGGCCTGCGGTCGCAGGCGCCACCAGCTACCGAATCCAGATCTTCGAATGGGATGACGGCGAGTGGGATGAGGAAGAAGTCAGGACCCAGTCGGGTACGTCGGTGACCGTCTCCGGCGAGAACGGCAACGGCGTCATGAAGGTGGACAACGGCAACGAGACTTTCCGTGTCGTGGTGACCGCCAGGAATGGTGGTGGCGCCACCCTCTTCACCTACACCGGCTCTATCAAGATCCACGGCAACGCGACCAGATGTGTGGGCTGAGGCCGACGGTGTCTAGAGTTCCGGCGTGATCGGAGTTCTCGCCCTCCAGGGCGACGTGCGGGAGCACCTACGGATGCTGGAAGAAGTCGGCGTCGAAGCCTTGCCCGTGCGGCGTCCTGTCGAGCTGGCCGCAGTGGAGGGGCTGATCATTCCCGGCGGTGAGTCGACCACGATGATCAGGCTGGCTGGGATCTTCGGGCTGATCGCTCCGCTCCGGCAGCGGATCGCCGAAGGCATGCCGACGTTCGGCACCTGCGCCGGGATGATCCTGCTGGCGGACCGGATCGAAGACGGGGCAGCGGGCCAGGAGACGCTGGGCGGCCTCGACATCACGGTCCGGCGCAATGCGTTCGGGCGCCAGGTCGACTCCTTCGAAGAGGACCTGTCGTTGGCGGGGATCGCCGGGCCGGTGCACGCGATCTTCATCCGGGCGCCATGGGTCGAGTCGGTCGGCGCCGACGTCGAGGTGTTGGCGCGCGTAAGCGACGGACCGGCCGCCGGTAGGATCGTGGCCGTTCGGCAGGGTCAGTTGATGGCGACCTCCTTCCATCCGGAGGTCGGCGGCGACGCCCGGGTCCACCAGTTGTTCGTGGACCTGGTGCGCAGGGCCCGGACCCAGCGACGTACCGACGACGAGACGAAGAGGGACTGATGTCAGGCCACTCCAAGTGGGCGACCACCAAGCACAAGAAGGCCGTAGTCGACGCCAAGCGAGGCAAGCTGTTCGCCAAGCTGATCAAGAACATCGAGGTGGCGGCCCGACAGGGTGGCGGCGACGTGTCCGGCAACCCGACTCTCTTCGACGCGATCCAGAAGGCGAAGAAGAGTTCGGTTCCCAACGACAACATCGACCGTGCGCTCAAGCGAGGTTCGGGAGCAGAGGCCGGCGGCGCCGAATACTCCACCATCATGTACGAGGTCTACGGGCCGGCCGGTGTGGCCTTCCTGGTCGAGTGTCTGACCGACAACAAGAACCGCGCCGCGATGGAGGTCCGCACCGCGGTCTCTCGAAACGGGGGCACGCTCGCCGACCCTGGGTCGGTCTCGCGGCTCTTCCACCGCAAGGGCGTCGTGATCGTGCCGAAGTCCCAGGAGGCCCGCCAGGTCACCGAGGACGACGTGCTCGAAGCGACTCTGGACGCGGGAGCCGAGGACGTCAACGACCTTGATGAGGCGTTCCAGGTGATCTCCGAGGCAACCGACGTGGTCGATGTGCGCCAGTCCCTCCAGACGGCAGCGATCGACTACGACTCCGCCGACGTGGAGTTCGTGCCCACCATGGAGATCCCCGTCGATGTCGACGCGGCCACCAAGGTGCTCAAGCTCGCCGACGCGCTCGAAGACCTCGACGACGTACAGAACGTCTTCACCAACGTCAACATCCCCGACGATGTGATGGCCGCGCTGCACGAGGCCGACGAGGAGTGAGGTCCGGGGTCGCATTCGGCCCCACCTGCTTGCCCTGCCTTGCCCGGGTTCGCTGGCTACGAACGCCGGCTTACCCGGCTCCGCGACGTTGCCGTTGGACGCGGTACGGCGCCAGGTCGGCGACGGAGGTACCGAACCGTCCGCAGGTGTCGGCGAACTCCCGTCCGAGTCTGCGCAGTGCCTGGCTCCGCCCGGAGCCCACGTCGACAACGGTGATCCTCGAGACGCCCAGTTTGAAGCCGGTAAGGAAGTCCTGGCGCTGTTTCTCCCGGAGGAGTCACGCGTGGTGTGTCGCCGGTCAGGTTCTGCTCGGCGTACTTGAGCCCACCGTCGACCTCGAAGACGTGCCGGGCGACCCGCAGGTCGCAGTAGGCGGTGCGGTGCCCGTCGGTCAGCCCGAACTGGGTCTCGGGCCGTCCGATGCCCAGCTCGAGGACGAGGTCACGCCCCTGGGACTCCAGGTAGCTCTCAGCACCGGCGTCGGCCATCTCGATGCACCAGCGCACGGTGCGGTTCCCCGGCCAGCACCGCATCCGCGCCAGCACGTCGGCGAGTTCCTCGCGGGTGCAGCCCAGACGCAGGACGACATCGCAGGCAGCAAGGCCAGCGACCCGACCGTGCTCACGCGCCATGTCGAGGGCGGTGCGTGCGGGGCCAAGAACTCGGAGTCCGTGGGCCTCGACGACGTCATCATCACGGTAGGCAGCGAGATGGTGCTTGACCCCGGCGCGGACGGCGTCTCCGTGCACCTTCGGGCGGCTGATGTGCGCGAGTGCCGTCTCGGGGTGGGGCGATCCCATGCCGAGCGCCAGGGACGCCGAGTCGTGACTGAACGCATAGGGGCGGGCCTCGATGGTGAGAGCGGCTGCGCGGACTCGCAGGAGGGGCTGCGCGCGGAACGGGTCGAGGGCGAGCCAGGCCTGCGCGTCGACGTACACCCCGTGGCGCAGCCGGATCAGCGACTCCGCCGCGAGGAGGCGCCGTACGTCTTGGTTGGTGAGGCCGTGCTGGACCAACTGCGCGAAAGTGACGAGCCCGTACTGCTTCTGCATCAGTGCTCTGACAGGAAGGAACATCCCGCCAGCGTTGCGGCCCGCTCCCTCACAGCGCCGACCCCAGCCCTCCGGCCTGTGGAATCCGGCTGGTGTGGGCGCGCTGTGCGCGATCTCCGGCCCGTCGGTGGCCCGCCATGCAGCTGTAACGCCGTGTTACAGCTTGTTCCACCCCTGCTATTTCCGGGGGGTAGGAGGAGATAACACGGCGTTACAGCGGCTGCCCGGCAGGCGAGCGAGCGAGCGCGCGAGCGAGCAGCGAGGGGGAGCGGTTGGCCCGCGTGTCGTACGGCGCCCCGCCGGGAGTGCGGGATAGCGTTGGCCCGAACAGACGTTCGGACGAAAGGGTGGGTCATGCGGGTGCTCGGGATCGACCCCGGACTGACGCGCTGCGGCGTCGGAGTGGTGGAGGGCTCGGTCGGTCGACCGCTCACGATGATCGACGTCAACGTGATCCGCACCAGCGCGGGCGAGCAGATCGCGAAGCGGCTGGTCGCCATCGAGGCCGGGCTCAATGCCTGGATCGAGGAGTACCAGCCGGATGCCGTTGCGGTGGAGCGGGTCTTCGCCCGTTCCGACTCCAGCACCATTATGGGCACTGCCCAGGCCAGCGGCATCGCGTTGGTGGTCGCGGCCCGGCGTGGCATCCCGGTCGCGCTGCACACCCCCAGCGAGGTCAAGGCCGCCGTCTCCGGCAGTGCTCGCGCCAACAAGGCTCAGGTCACTGCGATGGTCACCCGTATTCTGCGACTCGACGCACCACCGAAGCCGGCCGATGCCGCCGACGCCCTCGCGCTGGCCATTACCCACGTCTGGCGTGGTGGCGCTCAAGCCCGAATCGATGCGGCGATGGCCGCAGCCAGGAGTGCTCAGTGATTGCCTTCGTCCGAGGCGAGATTGCCGCCGTGACGCTGACCAGCGCGATCGTCGAGGTCGGCGGGGTCGGGCTGGAGTTGATGTGTACCCCCGGGACCTTGGCGACCCTCCGGGTGGGCGCGCGCGCGACCCTGCCTACCAGCATGGTGGTGCGGGAGGACTCGTTGACCGTCTTCGGCTTCCTCGACGAGGATGAGAAGCAGATCTTCGAGCTGGTACAGACCGCCTCCGGCGTGGGTCCCAAGGTCGCTCAGGCGATGGTTGCCGTGCTCTCGCCCGACGACCTGCGAGCCGCCGTTGCCGGTGAAGACGTGAAGACCCTGACCCGGGTGCCTGGCATCGGGCAGAAGGGTGCGCAACGGATCATCCTCGAGCTCAAGGACCGCATCGGTGCACCTACCGGCGCCCGGCTCGCCGGCCAGCCGGCAGCGCAGGTGGCCACTTGGCGTGACCAGGTGCACCAAGGTCTGGTCGGGCTCGGCTGGTCGACCAAGGAGGCCGAGCAGGCCGTGGACGCAGTCGCGCCGGACGCCGGAGCCAGCCCCGACGTACCGACCCTGCTGCGTGCTGCCCTGCGCGCCCTGAGCAAGGCGTAAGGAGGCGACGATGGACTGGGACAGTGACCTCGACAACGACCTGACCAACGCTGAGCTGACCGCCGCCGAAGCGGCCCACTTCCAACGACTCACCTCCGCCCACGTCGACGGCGAGGGTGACGAGCGTGCGATCGAGGCCGCCCTGCGCCCCAAGACCCTGGACGAGGTGGTCGGACAGACGCGGGTCCGCGACCAGCTCGGCCTGGTGCTCGAAGCGGCTCGACGGCGCGGCAAGGCGCCCGATCACGTCCTACTCTCCGGCCCCCCCGGGCTCGGCAAGACCACCCTGGCGATGATCATCGCGGCCGAGATGAGCTCGCCGCTACGCCTCACCAGCGGCCCGGCCATTACCCACGCCGGCGACCTAGCGGCGATCCTCTCGGGCCTCAACGAAGGCGACGTGCTTTTCGTCGACGAGATCCACCGGATGTCGCGCCCGGCCGAAGAGATGCTCTACATGGCCATGGAGGACTACCGGGTCGACGTCGTCATCGGGAAGGGCCCGGGCGCTACCGCCATCCCGCTGGAGATCCCGCCGTTCACGCTGGTAGGTGCCACTACTCGTGCCGGCCTGCTGCCGGGGCCGCTGCGTGACCGGTTCGGTTTCACCGCACACCTGGAGTACTACGAGCCGCACGAGCTCGACCTGATCGTGCACCGCTCCGCCGGCCTGTTGGGGGTCGAGCTGATCGCCGACGGCTCGACGGAAATCGCGGGGCGTTCGCGTGGCACACCTCGCATCGCCAACCGGCTGCTGCGTCGGGTGCGCGACTTCGCCCAGGTTCGTGCCGACGGCATCGTCACCCTGGAGGTCGCCCGGGCCGCCCTGGAGCTCTACGAGGTCGACGAATCCGGCCTCGACCGGCTGGACCGTGGCGTCCTCGACGCCCTGTGTCGCCGTTTCGGCGGTGGCCCGGTCGGCATCTCCACGCTGGCGGTCGCGGTCGGTGAGGAGCGGGAGACGGTCGAGGAAGTGGCCGAGCCGTTCCTGGTGCGCAACGGACTTCTTGCGCGTACGCCGCGTGGCCGGGTCGCTACGCCAGCGGCGTGGCACCACCTGGGCCTGACGCCGCCGCCGCAGCCGGTCGGAGGAGACATCACGCTGTTCGAGGAGATCTGACTTCGGTCCCTATGCTGGCCGGGCGTACACTTGAGAGTTGGTCTCGCCGGGCGCTCGTGCAGTCGGCGGATCGATGTCATGTCGGCTCGAACGGTTGAGGAATTCTCTGTGCAGAACATCGGCTCCTTCCTGCCCCTGGTGGCCATCGCGCTGCTCTTCTGGGTGCTCGTGGTGCGTCCCGCCTCTCGTCGGCAGAAGGCCGTCGCGCGACTCCAGGCTGAACTGCAGCCCGGCCAGCGCGTGATGCTGACCTCCGGTTTCTACGGCACCATCAGGTCGCTCGCCGACGACCGCGTGCGGGTCGAGATCGCCAGCGGCGTCGAGGTTGAGGTGGCGCGCGCCGCCGTCGCGGCCGTGGACAACCCCGTAGACCCGGCGCCCGGTGCCGTGCCCTACGAAGAGCTCGACTGAGCGCCTCGGAAGTGACTCACGCCAAGGCTCGCGCCGCGATCGAACGCCTGGTCGTCGATGTTCCGGACTACCCCGAGCCGGGGGTCGTGTTCAAGGACATCACACCGCTGCTCGCCGATCATGAAGGCTTCAGCGCCATCATTGCGGCGATGGCCGACCAGGGCCGCGACGCCCACGGTCGAGTAGTCATCGACAAGGTGGTCGGCATGGAGGCGCGGGGCTTCATCCTTGCCGCACCGATCGCGTTGGCTCTCGGTGTGGGCTTCGTGCCCGTCCGCAAGGCCGGCAAACTGCCCCGGCGTACGCACGCGGTCTCCTACTCACTGGAGTACGGCGAGGCCACCCTCGAACTGCACGCAGACGCGATCGCCCCCGGCGAGCGGGTGCTGTTGGTCGATGACGTGCTCGCCACGGGAGGCACGATCGCTGCGACTCGTGAACTCGTCGAGGCGTGCGGGGCGACCTGCTCCAGCGTCGCCGTCCTGATGGAGCTCTCGTTCCTTCCCGGGCGTGAGACCGTCGGAGATCTGCCCGTCACCTCACTCGCGACCATCTGATCGAAGAGCGACTGGCCGGCGTCACTAGACTGGCGCAATGGCCGAGAAGAGCACCGCACCCGTGACGCCGGAGCCGGTGTCCGACGTGCCCGTGTCTGCTCGCAGCATGCGCTCGCGGCTCGCCCGGATCGGTGCCAAGGCGCCGGCCGGCAACCCGGTGCTCGAGCCGTTGTTCCGTTCCGTGCGCGCCAACCATCCGAAGGCTGACCTGGCGCTCCTGGAGCGGGCCTACACCGTGGCCGAGACGATGCACGGCACCCAGATGCGCAAGAGCGGCGATCCCTACATCACCCACCCGCTGGCCGTCACCACGATCCTGGCCGACATCGGTATGACCGAGCCGACCCTGGTCGCCGCCCTGCTGCACGACACGGTCGAGGACACGCCCTACACCCTTGAGCAGTTGCGCGAGGAGTTCGGCGACGAGGTGGCCGAGCTCGTCGACGGCGTCACGAAGCTCGACAAGGTGCAGTACGGCGACTCTACGCAGGCCGAGACGATCCGCTAGATGATCGTCGCGATGGCCCGCGACATCCGGGTGCTCGTGATCAAGCTGGCCGACCGGCTGCACAACATGCGCACCCTGCGCTACCTGAAGGCGGAGACGCAGGAACGCAAGGCCCGCGAGACCCTCGACATCTATGCGCCGCTGGCCCACCGCCTCGGTATGAACACCCTCAAGTGGGAGCTCGAGGACCTCGCGTTCGCGACCCTGCATCCGAAGTTGTACGACGAGATCGTGCGGCTGGTGGCGCAGCGCGCCCCTTCGCGTGACGTGTTCCTGGCCGAGGTGATCGCGGGGGTCGAGGCCGACCTGCGCGAGGCGAAGATCAAGGCGAAGGTCACCGGCCGACCCAAGCACTACTACTCGATCTACCAGAAGATGATCGTCGGCGGCCGCGAGTTCTCCGACATCTACGACCTGGTCGGCATCCGAGTATTGGTCGAGGAGGATCGCGAGTGCTACTCGGTGCTCGGTGTCATCCACGCCCGCTGGAACCCGGTGCTCGGACGGTTCAAGGACTACGTCGCG
>JARICB010000047.1 GCA_029264225.1 Nocardioides sp.
GCGCCCAGCAGCACGCCGACGACACCCCCGAAGGCGAGTCGCTGGCGACGGCCGTGGGTGGAGGTAGCTCGGACGGGAGATGGCGTCATGATGATCCTCGCTTGGGTGCGACTACTCGGACACGTGGCAACGGTCATGGCTGTTGGACGATAGCGCCCGTGCGTCGGTTCCGCCGCTGGCCGACTGTCAGCACCAGCCCTTGCAGCAACTAGGGTCAAGGCCATGGCCCGTTTCACCCGCGACGAGCTCGAGTCGTTCCGTGATGTCGAGGTCCCTGATCTTCTCGGTCCGGACCTGCGTCTGCTCTTCGTCGGGATCAACCCGGGCTTGTGGACCGCGGCTACCCAGACCCACTTCGCACATCCGGTGAATCGTTTCTACCCGGCCCTGCTTCAGGCAGGCATTATCGAAGTCCCTATCTACGCCGCGGCCGGGATGGACGAGCAGGATCGTGCCAACTTCCGCTCACGGGGCCTCGGCATCACCAATCTGGTCCGACGCGCCACCGTTCGTGCCGATGAGTTGAGCCTTGAGGAACTGCGCAAGGGTGGTGAGCGACTGCGCGACCTTGTCGCCCGGACCCGCCCCAGGGTGGTTGCCGTTGCCGGCATCACCGCCTACCGCCAGGCCTTCGCCGACCGCAAGGCCGTCGCAGGCCGCCAGCCCGAACCGTTGGCGGGCGCCCCGCTGTGGGTCGTCCCCAACCCCAGCGGGCTCAACGCGCACCACACGGTCGCCACCCTGGCCCGGGCCTACGCCGAGCCGGCTCGCGCCGCCGGAGTCCTCGACTGAGGGTCGGACCGCTCATCACCTCCGTGGTCGGTCGCCGGCCCTGCCCGGGTCGTCGGGCTCGCTCGGCGGGTTCAGCTCACCCTCGAAGACGTCGCGCCCCTCAACGATGAGCAGACCCGATCGGGTGCCGAGAGTGTCGGGCACTTCGGCCCAGCCGTCCAGGCGATAGTCGTCGGTGAGGAACTCGGCGAGCAGGAAGCGCAGCCATTGTCCGGCCGCCTCCGGCGCGACCGGAGACGAGACCAGCACCAGGCAACACCCGTCCGCGCATGGCACCCACGGCGAGGGCACGCCCGGCTGTCCGGGCCAGATCCGGGCCACCCGAACCAGCCGAGCCGCGGGAGCCGGTCTCACGCCGCTATGGGCGGAGACCGCATGACGAGAGAAGCCCGCCAGAAACCTCACATCGCTACCGTCGAGCTGCGGGGTGATGGTGAGCCGGCACGGGCTCGGCTCGTGGTCGAGGATCATCGGGTTCCCTCCTGGCGGTCAGTGCCCGATCGGCCGGCTGGTCGGTGGGTCCTCGGGATGCCTCCTTTCCCGGGCGCCGCGGTGATGAACCCATCTGCGTCCTGGCTGTGGACAAGCGGTGTTGCACGTGGCCTGTGGACGGTTTCGGGCCCACTCCGTGCCGTCTGTGGAGAGGCGTTCGCCAACGTCGGTGGGTTGTTGCACCGTGGAGGCATGACCACTGACCGACTCATCATCACGACCCAGTCCGATCTCCACGAAGCCTGGCTGCGGCTCATGCAGCCGCTGGGATTCGCCGGCCGCTCACTATGGCTGATGTTCATCAGCGCCGACGGCGCCCCGGTCCCACAGTTGACCGAGATCACCGACCTGCCCGAGCGACCAACCACTAGCGACGTCGAGAGCATGGGGCGCTTCCTGTCGCACTTCGAGGGCTCGGACATCCGGCTCGGAGTGCTCCTCACCCGTCCCGGCGCCGGGATCCCCGATCATGACGACCATGCCTGGGTCGGCGCCGCCTACCAGGCCTGCCGCGACGCCCAGGTGCGCTGCGAGGTGGTGCATGTCGCCACCGCGACTGCCGTCACACCCGTTCCGATGGACGCGCTGCGTGCATCGGCATGAGCCCTCGCTACCGACACGCCCGCGCACCACCGGATGCGCTGGCAGCCCAGACACGGCAGGCTGTCCCCGTGCCTCCCACCGACCAGCCCCACGATGTCGACCCGACTCCGGGCAAACCAGAGCCGGCAGACCAGCCCGTCCGCGAGGCCGTGCGCACCTACGCCGGCCTGCAACCGGGACTCGTCTCGCCCACCGAGCACTTCGTCGAGCTGATCACTACGCTGCTCGATGACGCCGGCATCAACTATCTCAGCGTCACCGGGCGCACCAAGAGCGTCGCCTCGTTCGCTGCCAAGGCGGCCCGCACGGTCGATGACCAGCTGCTCTATTCCGAGCCGCTCGTCCAGGTCACCGACCAGATCGGCATCCGCGTCATTACCTACGTCCACAGCGACGTGGCTGCGGTCGCGGAGCTTCTCGACGACGAGTTGACCATCCTCGACGACCGCGACATGGGTCAGGAGACCGCCCGCGAGGGTCGCTTCGGCTATTCCAGTCGCCACCTGCTGGTCACGCCACACGATGCGGGCGAAACGAGCACTGCGGATGACTCGGGCTACGACGACCTCGCCGGCCTCCGTGCCAGCGTGCAGGTTCGTACGGTGCTCCAGCACGCCTGGGCCGAGTTCGAGCACGACATTCGCTACAAGGGCACCGTCCCGCAGGAGCACGTGCCCGACCTCGACCGGCGCTTCACTCTGGCGGCCGGCTTGCTGGAGCTGGCAGATCGTGAATTCTCTGCGATCCGCGACCGACTCCAAGCTGCGGCCCCCGCGCCGACGGGCGAAGCCGACCCGAGCGATCCGCGCATCAGCGGCCAGGAGCTGGCCTCGTTCCTGGCAGCGCAGTATGCCGATGCCGGCTGGTCCCATACCGACCACTACGGCTGGATCAGTGGCCTGCTCCTCGAGCTGGGCATTACCTCCCTGGACGAGCTGGGGGGCCTGTTGACCTCGGTGGACGCCGACGCGATCATCCGGCGTATGGGATATCGCTACCCCGCTGGCGCCGTCCGGCGTCTCGATGATGCTTTGCTGGCGATCTTTGGAAGTCAATACGTCAACCTCACGGGCAATTCGCACCGGGTGGCCAAGCTGACCGCTCGCTTGCAGACACTGGAAGCCTGACCTTATGTAGGGCTGCCGATGTCGGCGCGAGAGGATCAGCCCATGAGCGAGACCACGCCGCGCCGACGCCGGCACCTGATGGACCCCAACGCGCCGCGACCGGTCCACGACCACGCGGCGGAGAACGAGAGCCTGAGTCAGGTCCAGCGTTGGGTGATGTCGGTGCTGGCGGTCAGCACCGTCTTCCACCTCGTCCTCGGGGTGCTGCTGGCGGCACTCCTGCTCGACAACCCACGCCCCGGCGCCCAGCTCGGCCTGTGCATCATTGCGGGCATCCTGGGCGTGATGGCCGTGGGACTTGGGTTCCTCATTCATCAGAAGAAGCCCTGGACGCCGTGGCTGCTCGCTGGGGTAGTCCCCGCGCTGGTCGGCGCCTGGCTCATCTACGGCTGAAATGGCGCAACGACTCGAACCAGTTGACTCGAGTCGTTGCGAAGGTCCATCTCCAGAAGGCCAGCGCAGTTGCTGGCCGGCCGGTCACTCGTCGGCGTTGTTCTTGCCGAACCAGGTCTGGTAGATCTCCTCATATCGGCCACTGGCGTGGATGTCGGCGAGCACCTCGTTGATGACCCGCAGCAGATCGACGTCGCCGTCCTTCTTGACCGCCATGCCGTACTGCTCACCGGTGTCGAACTCGGCGACAAGCTCGAAGCTGGGGTGCCGCCTGATCGCGTCACCGACGATGTTGTTGTCGTAGACGCCGGCGTCGACGGCTCCGCCGCTGAGTGCGGAGTCGACGTCCTCGACGTTCTCGAACTTCACGACCTGGGTGCTCGCCGGAGCATGGTCGGTGGCGTAGAGCTCACCGGTCGTGCCTTCCTGCACGGCTACTCGCCCACCAACCAGGTCATTCAGGTCGCTGATGCCGCTCCCCTTCTGCACCACCATCACCTGGGCAGCGTTGAAGTAGGGGCTGGAGAAGTCCAGGACACGGGCCCGGTCGCCGTTGATGGTCAGTGCGGCGACGGCCACGTCACACGTGCCGTCGTTGAGCAACTGGCCGGACTGGATTGCCTCGAAGTCCTCGTTGATGAGCTCGAGCTCCAGCTTGAGCTTGAGGGCCACTTCACGGACCAGGTCGATATCGAAACCGACGACCTCGCCCTTCTTCTCGAACTCGAACGGCTGGTAGGGCAAGGACGTGCACACGACCAGCGAACCGTCCTTGACCAGGCTCGGATCGGGAGCCGTGCTCGCGGACGCTCCCTGTCCCACACCGCAGGCAGCCAGCGACAGCACTGCCGCAGTGGCTACGACCCCGCGAGCCATCGCCATCGCGCCGTGCCTCATCAGCTCGCCCCTGCTGACAACGAGCGGGTGAGGTGCTCGAGCGCATACTCGGTCACCCGGATCAGCGCAGTCTTGGCGGAGTCGCGGTCACGGGCGTCGACGCCGATGATCGGTACCTGTGCCGGCAGGGACAGCGCGGCCCTGACCTGGTCGAGGGTGTAGTGCTCGACACCGTTGAAGTTGTTCACGGCAACGATGAACGGCAGACCCTTCGCCTCGAAATAGTCGAGCGGAGAGAATGACTCGTCGAGGCGGGCCGTGTCGACCAGCACGATGGCGCCGATGGCCCCGTGGCACAGGTCGTCCCACATGAACCAGAACCGTCGCTGTCCCGGCGTACCGAACAGGTAGAGGATCAGGTCCTCGCCGAGGGTAAGGCGACCGAAGTCCATGGCGACCGTGGTGGTCGCCTTGCTCGGTACGGCGTCGAGGTTGTCGACCCCCGCGGATTCGTTGGTGACGAGCGCCTCGGTGCGCAACGGCTGGATCTCCGAGACGGCACCCACCAGGGTGGTCTTGCCGACGCCGAAACCGCCGGCGACGACAATCTTGGTCGAGGCGGCCTTGCGGTTGGCGCTAGTAACTGCGGAGTCCACGGAGGGTCCTTTCGATGAGCTCGATCCGCTCGTCCTTGGACGAGTCGTCTGTGATGGTCGCTTGCACACGGATGTAGCCGTGCTCAACCAGGTCCCCAAGCAGGACACGAACGACGCCGATAGGCATCTTGACGAGAGCCGCACATTCGGCCACCGAGCGTCTGTCACACACCTCGAGCACCTGGAGCGCTGACGCACTCACATCGGCGCCGACCTGGGCGGGTTCAACCCGCAAGGTCGCCTCCATCGGCAGATCCACGACAGAGTGGGTCCGACCGGAGGTGATGGTGTACGGCCGGACGAAGCGAGGTCGGCTGACCTCGTCCTCCGGACCGTCTGACTCAGCTGGTGCCACGACCACTCAACCTCAGCGCATCGTGGAGACGCGTGGCTCGGCCTGGACGGTACGACCGACGCGCTCGACGAGCAGCGCCATCTCGTAGCCGACCTGGCCGATGTCGGCGTCTTCCTCGGTCAGGACGGTGAGGTTGGAGCCGTCTCCGACGCTCATCAGCATCAGATAGCCGTGCTCCATCTCCACGACGGTCTGGAGCACCGCTCCGCCGTCGAAGAGCCGGGCTGCACCCACCGCGAGGCTGGCAAGCCCGGAGGAGACGGCCGCTACCTGCTCGGCACGCTCCCCGGGAATGCTCCGGCTCTCCGCCATGAGAAGGCCGTCGGCGGACACCAGGATGGCGTGTGCCGCATCGGTCACCTCCTCGACGAAGCGCGAGACCAACCAGTTCAGGTTGTTGTCGGTGGCCGAGAGGCCTTGGGACTCGGTCATATGCGTTCCACTTTCTTACTGGTCGTCTGCGGACACGGGAGAGTTACGTCCACGTCGGACACCCGCCTTGTGTGCGGAAAGTCGAGCTCGGACAGCTTCGGGATCACGGCCGGTGGAGCCGATCGTCTTGGTAACGCCGCCGGGCATGAGACGCGCACCCGGGCGACGTACGGGCAAGCCGGCGTCATTGGTCGACAGGGTCGCCGCGGCGACGTCATCGGCCCGCTCCCAGCCGGCTTCAACCTCGGTCGAGGACCAGTCTCGATCGGTGTCGCCGCTACTGAGCCACGACGACCTGGAGCCGGTCAGGGCATCTTCGTCATCACGGGGCAGTTCGGTGCGTGCGTGGACGTTCACGGAGGTGTCTCCGTTGGTGGCTGGCTCACTGACCGGCTCGGCGTAGAGCGGCGAGTCGCCGTTGAGTGCCTCCGAGCTGATCGGTTGCGGCTCCAGGGAGCCTCGCTCACGCGTCGGCGTCTGGAGGATGGCAGTGTGGTCGACCTCCTGGTAGTCCGGGATCGGCAGTCGGCCGCGCAACGGACGGATCTTGGCCATCAGCGCAGCGATATGGGCCTCGGGATCAGCCTCGGGATCCGGGTCGACCAGCGCTGCCGGCTCGGGCGCGATGAGCAACTCCGACTCGGGCTCGGGCTCCGGGTCCGGCTCGGGCTCGGGCTCGGGCTCGGGCGCAATGAGCAACTCCGGCACGCGAGTAGGTGAACCGGCTGTCTCAGCTGCTGCTTCGGCTGCTTGGGCATCGAGGTCACGCCTGGACAGCAAGGGCATGCCCTTGGTGGCCCGGCGTATCGGACGCGGAGCTTCGAGCTCGGGCTCAGGCTCGGGATCGGGCTCACCCAAGGACGGCACCTGCAGGCCAGCCTGGCTCAGGTGGGACAGGGTGGCACCGCGCTCGCGGGTCGGGAGGCCGGCGCCACCCCCCAGGTGCGAGTCGCCGATCCCAAGCGGGTCCGACTCATCGACGGTGAGCTCGGCGGCCTCGGCGGGACGGCGCGACGGAAGCGGCTCGAGCGCGGTGACTTCGCCGTAGGTCTCCTCGATCGCTGCGACCTTGAGCGGCTCGAACGGTGCCTCCACCGGGGTCTCGATCGGGGCCTCGACCGGAGCCGCAACCACGATCTCTTCCTGGAGCTCTTCCTGGAGCTCTTCGACCTCGACGACGGGAGCCAGGTGCGCACGCTCGGGAAGGATCGCGTTGGGAACCCTTACCGATGCGGTGATGCCCTCGCCCCGGTTGGCCTTGAGCGCGACCATGATGCCGTGACGCTGCGCAAGCCGGCTGACCACGAACAGGCCCATCCGACGAGCCGTCTCGGGAGTGACCTCGACGCCGGAACGCAGATTCTTGTTGATCTCGGCGAGCGCCTCGACCGGGATGCCCAGGACGGAGTCGGCCACGGTGATCGTGACGCCGGCGTCGGTCGTCGCCGAGCTCAGCACGACCTGGGTGTTCGGCGCCGAGTAGGACAACGAGTTGTCGACCAGCTCGGTCAGCAGGTGCACCAGGTCACCGGCAGCCGATTCGTCGACCCGGATGGCGAGCGTCGATTCGATCCGCACCCGCTGGTAGTCCTGGACACCTGCGGTCGCGGCCTGGAGGGACTCGCTGATGGAGACACTCTCCCAGCCCGTCGACCGGACCGGAGCGTCGGCGAGGATCAGCAGCGAGTCGGCAGTACGCCGCATACGGGACGCGAGGTGGTCGAGCCGGAAGAGGCTCTCGAGCCGCTTGGGGTCCTCCTCGTCCTTCTCCAGCGTCTCGATCAGGTTCAACTGCTGGTTGATCAGCGTGGTGTTGCGGCGCGAGAGCGTCACGAACATCTCACCGACCTGGCTACGCAGTCGCGCCTCACCCGAGGCCAGCGTCACGGCCTGCTGGTGGAGGTCGTCGACGGCTCGAGCGACTTGCCCGACCTCTTCATGGGTGGTGACGTCGATTGGAGTGATCGGGCGAGGTTCGGAGCCGGACCGGATCCGAGCCACCGCGTCGGGAAGGTCGGTCCGAGCCACTCGAAGCGCGTCCTCGCGGACCTGGCGGATCGGGTTGACGATCAGGCGCGAGATGAGCAGCGCGAGCATGATCGCCGCGGCGAGAGCGCCGAGGGTCAGCAAGGCGTTGAGGATGGCGCGCGAACGGGCTTCAGAAGCCGTGGAGGTGAGTTGCTCATCGACGCCATCGATCAGCTTCGTCTGCAGCTTGTTGTAGGCGTCGTAGGCGTCCGCGCCGCCGAGGTCGGAACCACCGGTGCGGACATCACGGGTGCGCTCACCGTTGTTGGTGCGCAGCGTCTGGACCTCGGACTCGACCTCGTCGAGCTGACCAGCCAGTCGGTCAAGGGACGCGCTTTCGGCGCCAAGCTCGGAGAAGAGTGCGAGCGAGCCGTTGCGACCGCTGCGGTCGGTCTGCGCGAGCGCCTGCTGCATCGCCAGCGCGAACCGACCGCTGAGGCCCTGGGCGAGCAGCTCGAGACGGGGCTCGGGGTTGAGCTGGGCGTTGATGATCGTCGTGACGAGCTGGGTGACACCCGCCTGCATCTGACGCAGCTGAGCAATCCAGGTGCCGGGGCTGACCGGATCCTCCGAGTCTTCGCGCAGCGCGCGGCTCAGGTCGAGGATGACGTCGACCTGGCGCCGCTGCTCGAACGTGAGGTCGGCGGTGTCGCCGGTCTCCGCGAGGCTCTTGGCGGCTGCCTTGATCTCGATGAGGGCATCGTCGAGTTCGTTCTGGCTGGTGCCGGTGGACGACTGGGCGGCCACCATGCCCTTCTCGGCCGCGGTCAGATAGGCGATCGCCGGAGCGAGGACGGTGACCTGCTGGGCACTGGCCGAGGCGTTCGTCGACTCCTCGAGGTCAGCCGTGACGCGCAGGCCACCGAGAACGGCGGCCAGGAGTAGCGGGATCGCCAGTGCGAGCCCCACCTTGCGGCGAAGAGGCCAGCCAGAAACGGCGAGTCGGGAGTCGTGTCCCTTGGTGGACCGGCTCAGGTCGCTCATGAGGCCCCCATGAAGTCATCGTCAGTCGTCCGGAGACGACCTGCCCCACACAGGGCAGACTCAAGATAGGCATTCAGAGGCGTCCGCGTTGGGAAATCTCATATCTGACCATGACGACTCTCAGGCGGGAGCAGCACGCGTGCCGGTCGGTTCGACCTAGCCCAAAGCCCAGCGGCCCGGGGTGCCCTTGCTCATGACGCCGTCCTTGATCAGTGCTTGCCGGGCCCGGCGGGCAGCATAGCGCCACCTCAACTCACCCTCGGGCGTGAGCTCCCGGTCGCCGTCGAGGAGCTCGTCGGACAGGCGTGCTTCCAAGCGCTCGAAGAGGTCATCGGCATCCAACGGGCCGGCGGCTTCCTCAAGGACTGCCACGATGTGGGGGGCGAGCGCGTCGGGCGGCGTCCACTTGCGAGGCGCCCTGCGGGTCGGGGCGGCCGGTTCGGCTACCTTCCGCGGAGCCCTCGGGGTCGTGACACGCGAGGCGCGAGGCGCCGCCGGCGCGGGAGGCGGTGGGGGTGGCATCCCGTGCACACACGTCGACTTCGGCAGGTCGCACAGGTCGCAGTAGTCGTCAGCCATTGATGCCTACGCTAACGCACGGTCCACCGGTCCTAGGGTGTGGCCATGGGGGTAGGGACCGAGAGCAGTCTGGAAGCGGTTTCCGAGGCCAGGACGACCCGGCGCTTGCGGCGGGTGTTCGCGTTGACGGCGTACGCCGCCGTGCTGACGATCTGGACCCTCCTGATCGGGATGCCCAACGACACGGTCTTCATCTTCTTGTGGATCTGGCTGGCCTCGGTCGCGTGGAACATCGAGGCGCCGCGCCGTGACCACTTGAACTTCTTGGTCGACTGGTGGCCTCCGGTGCTGGGTCTGGTGCTGTACTTCTACAGCCGGGGCCTGGTCGACAACCTGGGTTTCGCCGTGTCGGTACAGACACCGATCGACGTCGACCGATGGCTCTTCGGCGGACACCTGCCGACCGAGGTACTCCAGCAGCACCTGTGCGGCGACCCGTGCCTGCGTACGAGCTCCCCGCGTTGGTACGACGTGCTCCTCACCACCGTCTACGCCTCACACTTCGTGGCCGGGCTGAGCATCGCCGGCGTGCTCTGGATCCGCAGCCGGGACGAGTGGCAGCGGTGGATGCGACGGCTGCTCGCGATCAGCTACGCAGCGCTGGCGATCTACCTCCTCTACCCGATGGCGCCGCCGTGGTGGGCGGCCAAATACGGCTACCTGCCGGTGCCGTTGCCTCGGCTCACGACCCGCGGCTGGGACGACCTGGGCATCGAGCGATTCAACGTACTGCTCGGCGGGGTCGGCAACGAGGTGGCTGCGATGCCGTCATTGCATACCGGCATCGCCGTGCTGATCGCGTTGTACGGCGTTCAGCGGTTGCGCTCGCCCTGGCGCTGGCTGCTGCTCGCCTACCCGGTGTTGATGGGTGTTGCGCTGGTCTACTACGCCGAGCACTACGTCGTCGACGTGCTCGCCGCCATTCCGCTGGCCATCGGGGTATTGGTCGGCTGCTCCTGGTGGGAACGACGCCGACCGCCCGTGGCCTCCGAGGAGGCCGCCGTGGGTCAAGGTTGAATACCTCCATGAGCGAGCGCAACGTCCTGGGCGGCGAACTCGAAACGTGCGGAGTCGATCCGATGACCGGCTTCCACCGCGACGGCACGTGCACGGTTGGCCCGCACGACGCCGGGTTGCACGCCATCTGTGCCGTCATGACCGAGGAGTTCTTGGCCCATCAGGCCTCGGTCGGCAACGATCTCGCCACGCCGCGACCGGAGTGGCATTTCTCGGGGCTGACCCCCGGCGACCGGTGGTGTGTGGTCGCGGTGCGCTGGTTGCAGGCCTACGACGCGGGGCTGGCCGCCCCGGTCGTGCTGGCAGCGACCTCGGAGCGGGCGCTCGAGGTGGTGAGCCTCGACGTGTTGCGACGGCACTCGGTCGATGTTCCTCCCGATCTGAGCGCCCTCGAGTAGGGAACTCACGCCCGTCGCGGACGGAACGCGATCACGTTCGCCGACCTCTTCGGGGTCGGGACCTGCTGTGCTGGCACCCCGGCCGGGTGGTCGCACTTGGCCCTCACCGACCGGCCGGCCACCCGATTGCCGGCCACTTCTGCGACGTACATCCGGGTGTCGTCGTAGCGCTGCGCCGCCACGATCCCGTCGAGCACGTGATCGCAGGTGAAGCCGGGGAACCGCCGGTGTCCGGTCGCCTTCGCGCCCGCCTTGAACAGGTGGTCGACGAGGAACCGCAGCGACGGCACCATGTTCCTGCTCCACTCCCGGCCGCTCCAGGTCAGGCAGCATCCGGAGGCGCAGGTCTCCCACGCCAACTGCGCGAACGGCACGGTGGCGTCGCCGCGACCCGTCGGGGTGCCGCGCAGGGTCGAGTTCGAGTTGGCCAGGGTGGCGAGGTAGTCACGCTCCGCCTCGTTGAGCGGCGGCCGTACCTCGATCCGGCCGAGAAACACGTTGTCCTGCATCACGATCCCCCTGAGAGTGCGGTGTCGCGGTTGTCCTTCCCTGCTTCCGGGTTCGACGAAACGGGTCAATTGCCGCCTGTGGAGAACGTCCTACCTCCCCACTTGACGTCGTGGACCACACTTCTATGTGTGTCCGACCGTCCCCTCTCGTCTCGCCAGCGCCGTCGCAACGCGCGCGAGCTGCAGCGACGGATGGAGGAGTTGGACCGCCTTGATGCTGCTTACGGGCTGGGGGCGATGCCCGCGCCCCTCCCGCGCAGACGCGGCCACTCGAAGACGTCACTGACCGTGTTGCTGACCGGGATAGTGCTGGCCGCGGTGGTGCTGATGCACCCCGCCGGTCCGATGCAGGCCGTACGCCGCCTGGTCGGCCTCGACGACACCCGGCTGCTCGCGGCGCCGACGGTCAAGGGCCAGGGCGGTGACTACGCGTTCACCATGACGCAGCGCGGGTCGGAGAAGCCCGTGGGATGGGATCCCTGCAAGCCCATCCGCTACCAGGTCAACCCGGCCGGGGAGCCCGACGGCGGCGCCGAACTCATCGAGAAGGCTGTGGCTCGGGCATCTGCGGCGAGTGGCCTGGCGTTCGAGGATGCCGGCACGACGCAGGACCGTCCGTTCACGGAACGGCTCGTTCCGGTCGGCACGGATCGACCCGTCATCATCGGCTGGGGCACCGCCGCGGAGTTCACCAAGCTCACCGGAGATGTCGCCGGGATCGGTGGCGGGGCGGCCGAGGAGGGGGCGACCGGCCACCGCTACTTCGTCACGGGCGGGGTAGCCCTCGATACCGACGTCTTCACCACCGCGGCGCTCGAGAATCGACCGCAGGTGATGGAGGCCATCGTGCTGCACGAGATCTCCCATGTGCTCGGCCTCAATCACGTCGAGGATCCGACCCAGCTGATGGCCGCTGAGAACATCGGCCAGGTCGACTTCGGTCGCGGCGACCTCGAGGGCCTGGCGCGGTTGGGTTCACTGCCCTGCGCCTGAGACCCGGTGGGCTGTTGAGTCCTGCTGTCTCAGGCGTAGCGCTCCACGAAGTTCGCCAGGACCCGCGCCGCATGGACGACCTTCTCCTGTTCCACCCGTGCAATGAGCTCGTCCATCGTGTGTGCCGGGTAGTAGCCGTTGTGCTGGTAGACGCGGATCCGCCTGACCATGTCGACAACGTCGAGTTCGGGGTGGAACTGGGTGGCATACAGGTGGGTTCGGATCCGGAACATCTGCACCGGGCAGGTGGGCGAGGAGGCGAGCAGCACGGCGCCGGGCGGCATCGTCCTGACGGCCTCCTTGTGCCCGACCAACGCAGTGAAGGTGTCAGGCACGCCCGCGAGCAGGGGGTCCGCGCGACCCTCGGCAGTGAGTGTGACCTCGACCCCGCCGACCGGTTCGCCGTAGGTCGTGTCGACCACGCCACCCTGGTGGACTCCGAGCGTGCCGACGCCGTAACAAGCACCGAAGAACGGAAAGTCTCGCGCCACGAGCTGGTCGAGGAGGGAGCGGAGGTCTGCTTCCACTCGGCGCTGGGTGGGTGACTTGGCTTCCTCCGGGTCGCTGGAGTCGAACGGACCCCCGCCGAGGATGACGCCGGAATAGTCCGCCAGGTCGAGCTGTGGCATCGGACCCGCCTCGAGCCGGATCCGGCGCAGGTCGGGGGCTGCCAGGCCACTGGCCCGCAGCATCGCGTCGTACTCGCCGTCGGCTGCCTCGTCCTCGGCACGGGTCGCGATCAGCAAGAAGGGCAGCACATGCACATCTTGCCGGGTGGGCTCAGAGCGCGGCGGCCATGTCCACCCGATGCTCGCTCCTCATCGGCACCCCGTCGTTGCGAAGGTGCGTGATCGCAGTGCCATCGTGGCACGTTGCGGGGGTGCCGTCGGCGTGTACGACGCGCCACCACGGCACCGCGGCGCCGTGGAGCGCCATGACCCGGCCGACCTGGCGCGGACCGCCGATGCCTACCGCCCTGGCCAAGGTGCCGTAGGTGGTCACCCGCCCGGGTGGCACCTGCTCGACCAGCGACAGCACTGCCTCGACGTACTCCTCGTCCACGCTCTTCACCCTATTCGGGAAGGTCGTAGTGCAGCAGCCCTTCCGGGCCGACCCGCGCGCCTGCCGACGGCTCGTGGGCCGTGGTGCGACCGTTGTGGGCGAGATGGGCGACATCCACGTCGCGCAACAGCATCGCCGCGTCGCTGACGCTCCGGCGGTGACAGCGCCACCACACGCACTCGCTGCACATGATCAACGTGGCGCCCCGGGCACCCACGTCGGCGACCAGGTCGTCGAGGGCGGCAAGGAAATCCGGGGAGCGGGTGTGTGCGGCGTAGGCCCGGAAGGCCTCGACCCGCCACCACGGGTCGGCCTCGTGATCGTCGTCGGCAGTCAGCCGCCGCCGACCGCCCAGCCGTTCCTCCCAGCGGTAGTCGATCCCCGCCTCGGGCAGCCACTGCGCCATCGCGTCGGTGCCGACGTCACGGTTGTGGCGACTGCCGGGAAAGCGACGGATGTCGACCAGCAGATCTGCGCCAGCGCCGTGGAGCAGGTCGCTGAGCCCTTGCCGGTCCAGGGTGCCGTGGCCGACGGTGAGCAGCTGTCCCAAGACGACTCCTTCCCTCGCCAGTCATTCAATCAGCGCCGTTGGTCGGCGGCAGAGCAGGCTGGCGCAACTCAGACAGGAAGCGCCGAGCAGCGAAGCAGTCGCTCAGGGACGTCCACTCGCCTACGCCTTTTCACAGGCGATCGCGTCGTTGTCGCCGTCCTGGTCACGGACCTGGCCGCGAAGGTGACCACGCGGATGCCGTCCGAGGCTTCTTGACGCGTACGCTGCGCCGGTGACCGGCACTCTCGTAGCCAAGAACCTGGCCGGCGGCCACGGCCACCGCACCCTCTTCGAATCCTTGGACCTCACCGTGGCTCCGGGCGATGTGGTCGGTGTCGTAGGAGCCAACGGTGCCGGAAAGTCCACCCTGCTGCGCCTGCTGGCGGGCGTCGACGCACCATTGGGTGGCACCGTGTCGACCGCTCCCGCCGACGCGTTCGTCGGGTGGCTGCCCCAGGAGCACGAACGGTTCGCGGGCGAGACGGTGGCGGGCTACCTGTCGCGCCGTACAGGTGCCGCTGCCGCGACCGAGGCGATGGAAGCCGGCGCCGCCGCACTGGAGACGCAGGCCGCGGGCGCCGACGATGCCTACGCCGCAGCGCTGGACCGCTGGATGGCCAGCGGTGCCCCCGACCTCGAGGACCGTGTCCCCGCCACCTTGGCCGACCTCGGCCTGCAGGTCGGACCGGACGCCTTGATGACCGCGCTCTCCGGCGGTCAGGCGGCTCGGGTCGCGCTGGCCGCGCTGCTGCTCAGCCGCTTCGACGTCGTGCTCCTCGACGAGCCCACCAACGACCTCGACCTCGACGGCCTCGAACGGCTGGAGTCGTTCGTCCGCGGGCTGCGCGCCGGCGTCGTGCTGGTCTCCCACGACCGCGAGTTCTTGGCTCGCTGCGTTACCCGGATCGTCGAACTGGACCTCGCACAGAATCAGGTGGCGGTCTACGACGGCGGCTACGACGCCTTCCTCGAGGAACGCGCAGTCGCTCGACGCCACGCCCGCGAAGCCTACGACGAGTTCGCGTCCCAGAAGGCCGATCTCCAGGGCCGGGCCCGCACCCAGCGGGAGTGGAGCTCCCAGGGGGTGCGCAACGCAATGAAGAAGTCGCCCGACAACGACAAGATCCGCCGCCGCGCGCAGACCGAGTCGAGTGAGAAGCAGGCTCAGAAGGTGCGGCAGATGGAGTCGCGGATCGCGCGGCTCGACGAGGTCGAGGAGCCCCGCAAGGAGTGGGCACTCCAGTTCGACATTGCTGCCGCCCCGCGCTCCTCCAGCGTGGTCGCCACCCTCGACGGCGCCAGCGCACAGCGTGGCGACTTCGTGCTCGGACCGGTATCGGTGCAGGTCAGCGCCGGCGACCGGATCGGCATCACCGGCCCCAACGGCGCCGGCAAGACCACCCTGCTCCGGCTGCTGCTCGGCCACGACGCGCCCGACTCCGGTCGAGCCTCGCTCGGCGCGAGCGTCGCCGTCGGCGAGATCGACCAGGCCCGCACCGGGCTCGCCGAGGACGAGACCTTGGGCGACGCGTTCGAGGCGATCATTCCGGCCATGACCTCGGCCGAGGTGCGCACGATGCTGGCCAAGTTCGGGCTCAAGGCCGATCAGGTCGCCAGCGTCGTACGACGTCTCTCCCCCGGCGAGCGCACCCGCGCCGCGATGGCGTTGCTGCGGGCCCGCGGCGTCAACCTGCTCGTCCTGGACGAACCCACCAACCACCTCGACCTGCCCGCGATCGAGCAGCTCGAGCAGGCCCTCGAAAGCTACGACGGCACGCTGCTGCTGGTCTCCCACGACCGGCGGCTGCTGGAGAACGTCCGGCTGGACCAGCGGTGGCGAGTCGAGGACGGGCAGCTCACCGTCGGCTGAGGGGCACTGCGTTCGACTCCATCGAGACGGGATTGGCCGCCTTCTCGACCCGTTCATCGACCGGCTCCTGAGGATCCGGGGATTTCGCCCGCCGGGGCAGCAATACCCCGAGGCCGAGACCCAGGACAGCTGCGAGCCCAAGGCGGATCCAGGGGAAGCCGGCCCCGACTCCCGTCGAGCCCTGACCGACGTCGATCGCAAACTCCCCACGAGAGACGTCCTGCCCATCAGCCTTGAAGACCACGTCCAGGC
>JARICB010000093.1 GCA_029264225.1 Nocardioides sp.
AGCGACGATCGGCGCGGTGTGCATCGGCGCCTCGAGTCGGCACTCGCCGAGGTCAACCGGACGCTCCGGCCCGAGACCCCATTGCGGATCACAGTCGGTGACGAGTATCAGGGCGTGTTCTCCTCCCTCGGCTCGGCGGTGACGGCTTCCTTGGTGCTCCGACTCGCTCTGCTTCCCGACATCGACGTGCGGCACGGTCTGGGACGCGGAACAGTGCAGATCCTGAGTTCGCAACCCCGGGTCGAGGACGGTCCCGGGTGGTGGGCGGCCCGGGCCGCGATCGAGCAGGTGGAGCAGGCGGAGGGTCAAGCCGCCCTACGCACGCTGCGGACCGCCTACGTCACCGCAGGAGTGATGGAGCCCTCTGACGAAGAGAGCGTCAATGCCGCGCTGATGCTGCGTGACCAACTTGTCACCGGACTCTCGCAGCGCTCGTTGTCGGTGCTGCGTGGTCTGCTGTCGGGGCTGCCGCAACGCGAGGTGGCGGCCGACCTGGGGATCAGTCCGTCCGCAATCTCGCAGCGGGTCCGCTCCGACGGGCTGGGCGTGGTCGTGGCCGCACACACATTGATGGGAGGTCTGCCATGAGTTGGCTTGCCGTGCTGCTGATCGGATTCGCTACCGCCGATCTGACGCACTCGGTGCGGCCTGTGCGGCTGTTGCCGCAGGGTGTAGGCGCCACTGTCGTGGTGGTCGTGGGCCTGTTGGCCGGCCTGACCGGGACGGCCGACCTGGTCGCGCTGGTCGCAATCGCAGCGGCCGTGGTGCTCTGGGGGCAGACGGTGACCAGCAGTTTCGCCGGTCGTCGACCGGCGTGGTGGCCGCTCCTGGTGCTGGCCCTGACACTGCTGCTCACCGTTGCCCTCGCCCGGCACGCAGGCACTGCGGGGGGAGTGCTCGGCGCATGGCTCACGGCTACGCCGCTCCCGGTGCTGCGCAACCTGAGCGCCGACCGGGCACTACTCCTGGCCGGGGCCTTCGCGATCCAACTGAGCACCGGAAACGTCGTGGTCCGGCTCGTGCTGGCCGCCACCGGCACGGTCAATCCGGCTCGGCACGGCACACCCGAAGACCCTGAGATGCAACTGAAGGGGGGCCGGTTGCTCGGTCCGATGGAGCGGATCTTCATCCTCGCCCTCGGCCTCGCCGGCCAGGTAACGGCCGCCAGTGTGGTCGTGGCGGCCAAAGGGTTGCTGCGCTTCCCGGAGTTGTCGTCGCGTCGCGACCAGGCGCGTATCCACCTGCTGACGGAGTACTTCCTGGTCGGCAGCTTCGTGAGTTGGCTGGTAGCGCTGACCGCGCTGGTGCTCCTGCACACCTGAGGGACGAGCGGCGCCAAATGACTGCTGGGACCTGAACCACCCAGTGGCTCAGGTCCCAGCAGTGGGGTTCGATCAGGCCTTGTTGACGGCAGCCTTGAATGCGGAACCAGCCTTGAACGCGGGAGCGGTGCTCGCGGCGATCTCGAGGGTCTCGCCGGTCTGCGGGTTGCGGCCGGTGCGGGCCGAACGCTCACGGGCTTCGAAGGTGCCGAAGCCGGGCAGCGTGACCTTGTCGCCCTTGGCAACTGCCGAGGTGATGGAGGAGACGACGGCCTCGAGGGCCTTGTCCGCCTGCGCGTTGGTCAGGTCGGCGTGCTGGGCGATGGCGTCGCGAAGTTCGGTCTTGTTCACAGGGGTTCTCCTTGAATAGTGCTCGGTTTTCTCACTCCACCCAACCCAACAGAATCTGGGGCATTTAGCCAATCCAGGTGACGTTGGGCGGGTGCTCGGTGGCCCACGCTATCGGCACAGGGGCAGTAAACGTGTCATCGCGCCCCCTGTGAGGGCCGCGGGGCCGCCGTCGGGCATGTTTCATGGCAGGATCAAGCCATGACTCAATGGGCACATCTCGAGATCACTGTCGACGACCAGGACAACGTGGAGATCACTGGCTACAACGCCGATCCCGAGTCGGTGGTTGCTGGCACCGAGTCGTGGGAGGACCTCGTGTCGGCCCTCGGCATCAACGGCTGGGAACTCGTCCAGGCCATGTCTGGCGAAGAGACGACCTACTGGTTCAAGAAGCAGCTCTGAATCACACCTGACGGGGCTGCGGCCCCGTCAGTGGGGGATAGCTGCGAGAGCCGCCGGCGACACCGGGTCTACCAGGTCGTTGAACTCCGGGTGCTTGGCGACGTACTTCGCGACGAACTCGCACACCGGCACCACGCGCAGTCCCTCCGCGCGGGTCGATGTCAGCGCCTCTGCGACCACCCGCCCGGCCAGGCCTCGACCGCCGTAAGATTTGTCGATCTCGGTGTGGAAGAAGACACGCTGCCCGTCGTGGTCGACGAACTCGGCGAACCCCGCCACCACCCCCTCCGCGGCGATCTCGAACCGGTCGGGGTCGGACTCGCGGGTCACCGTTTCGCTCATGACCTCAGGTTGCCACACGCCGACCAGCGGTGTCTCGCTCCGAGGCGTAGAGCAGATAGAGGAACCCGGCCGCGACGGCGCAGAGCAGATGCCAGGCTGCGTGACCTTGCAGCAACGAGTGCGGGGCGCACCAGCCGTGCTGTGAAAGCACCCAGATGGTGAAGGCCGCCAGCATCGAGGCGAGCGAGGCGAATCCGAACGCGATGGTGCGCATGGTCTCGCCGCGCCGCCACAGTGCGGTCTCCAGCCCGACGGCCACGCAGAGGAGCAATCCGAACGCCAGGTTCCCGGCGTAGTGCACGACCGGCACCGGGTGCGGCCAGCGGCCCGCCAACTCGCAGAACACCACGCAGGCCAGGTAGACGATGGCGAACGACCTCGGTCCGCGCCTGGCCCAGCGGACCCAGGCGTACGACGCGGCGAAGCCCGCAATCAGGTACATGCTCGCCATATCGAGATGGCCACCGAGGGAACTCTGGGTGGCGTGCATGGCAGCCGATGCCGGGCCCAGCAGCACCACGACGCAGGCATAGGCCGTCGCCAGAGCGACCGGCATGCCACTCACGCGCGTCCACCCGGCATGCGCGGCCACCAGTAGGCCTACGACCACGAAGCCGGCGTTGGAGAAGGTGTTGGCCGGTTGCTTGACCAACCCGAGGCGGGCTGCCTCGCAGAAGTTCGCACCTCGGCCCAGGTCGGCGCCGAGCCAGCCAGAGCCGACGGCGAGCGCAAGCAGGCCGGTCGAGACCACTGCCACAGCCGTGGTCCAGAGCAGGGGGCGAGGGTCCATAGCTGACATCAGACCACTTCGCCGCTGCTGTTCGCCGGTCACGTCTCAGGCCGGGTAGCGGATTTCTATTCCGGGATCGGTGGCCCGATCACAGTCATTCCGTAGCGCGCGGACACGTCGACCCACTTAGGGATCTCGACCTCGGGTGACTGGCCGTCGGGGCCGGGCAGTCTGCGCGCCGCGGCGGGGATTCCGACCTCGTCGTAGAGACCCATGAGGCCACCGGGTGTCGAGATGGCGAGCAGTCGGGCGGGCTGGTCGCCGCGGATCCGGAAGGCGTGTGGCACTCCGATGGGCAGATGGATGAAACAGCCCGGATGCAATTCGTGGAGGTCATCGCCGGCCTGGTAGCTCAGTCGTCCCTCGAGTACGTAGAACGCCTCCGACTCGCGACTGTGCAGATGCAGGGGAGTGGCGACACCCGGCGGCTGGGTGACCAGCGAGATGCCGAGCATCCCACCGGTCTCGTCGGCCCCGACCAGGTGCTCGAAGAGGGAGTTCATTGCCCACGTGGCAGGCCCTCCACCCGGTTCGCGCATGACCACGCCGTTGGCAAAGACTTCTTCGGCCATCTGGACCGCCTCCAGACCTGATATTGATCCGAATACACATCGGATCAATTGCTACGGTAGGACGCATGCCTGCTGACGTCAACCGTCGCTCCTATCGGTCCGAGCTTCGCACCCAACAGGCTGCCGCGACGCGCTCGGGCGTGATCGAAGCCGCTCGTGGGTGTTTCACGACGAAGGGGTATGTCGCCACGTCGGTCGCTGAGATTGCGCGCGAGGCAGGCGTCAATCCCGACACCGTCTATCGCTCGGTGGGCAGGAAGTCGCAGCTGCTTGTCGCGGCCATCGACTCCGTCCTGGCCTCGTCATTGGAGCCGGTGGCCAGCGAGGAGCGTGACTACGTGGTCGCGATCCGTGCCGCGGGGACAGCCCACGCCAAGCTGGCCACTTATGCCAAGGCGTTAGCGGGTCTGATGCCCGACTTCGCGTCGCTGTGGAGCGCACTTCGCAACGCGGCGCACACCGACGAGGAGTGTGCAGCGCTGCACGAGCGGATCGCGGAGCGGCGGGCCGCCAACATGCGAATCCTGGCTGCCGAACTGCGCGCGACGGGTGAGGTGCGAGACGACCTGACGGACCAGGACGTCGCCGACATCGTGTGGACCACCAACGCGCCGGAGTACTTCGATCTCGTCATGGCGCGTGGGTGGACTGCGGAGCGCTACGCCGAATGGCTCACCGATCTTTGGGTCCGGACCCTGTTGGCGCAGCCGCAAGTGGGTCGATCGTCCCAAACAAGTGTGATTTGACTCCCATTCGGGCTGAATCATCGCTAGTCTGCGCCGGTGACCGCCGCAGCTGAGGGCAACAGCCCGTCCATGTCGACACTGGACAAGTTCACCGAGCCCGACCGGCCCGTGAGTCGTTCCTGGTTGCTGCTCTATGCCCTGGCCTGGCTGGGCTACTGGATGCTCGTGATGCTGCCCGGCCAGCTGATGCTGGCGATGCTCGCCCAGCACGTCGACCCCGACCGCAAGGTCGCGCTGGTCAGCCTGTTCCAGACCCTGATGTTCAGCACGATCGTGATCGCGGTGCCGGTGTTGGGCTACCTCTGCGACCGCACCAAGCTCACCTGGGGACGCCGCCGCATCTGGGCCCTGGGCGGGTTCACCCTGGCCGCCGCCGTCTTCGTCGGCATCGGCTCGCAGGACAGCGTTCCGCTGATCTGCCTGATGCTCGTCGTGGTCTCGCTCGGTGAGGCCAGTGCACTCGTGGCGCTGAGCGCGAGGATCGCCGACCAGGTGCCGGTCACCCAGCGGGGCCGGGCCTCGGCCGCCTTCGGGGTGCCACAGGTGATCGCCCTGGCCGGCGGCATGGTGCTGGTGACCGAGGTCTTCATCGACGTGCCAACCGCCTGGTTGGCCATCGGCATCATCGGGTTCCTCGCCGCGCTGCCCTTCCTGCTGATCGTCCGCGAGCCGGCGCCGCGGCCCGGCACCGAGGTGCAGGGTTCGATCATCAGCAACATCACGCCGCCCGGCCTGAGGGAGGCACGCGACTACTACTGGGCGATGTCGACGCGGGTCATGATCAACGCCGGCAACCTGATCGGCACGACCTACCTACTCTTCTACGTCGATGACGTGCTGCACCGGCCGAGCCCCGAGAGTGCGGTCCTGACCCTGACCCTCGTCTACCTGGTCTTCTGTGTGCTGGCGACCTACTTCGCGGGTGTCCTCTCCGACCGGCTGCTCAAGCGCAAGCCACTGGTCTTCATCGGTGGCTCGCTCCAGGTGGCCGCTGCGTTGATGCTTGCCGCATCGCCCACCTGGAGTGCGACCATCGTTGCCGCCGGGCTGCTCGGGCTCGGCTACGGCTCGTTCCTCTCCGTGGACCAGGCGCTGACCACCGACGTGCTTCCCAACCCCCGCACCCGGGCGCGTGACCTGGGCCTGATCAACGCGTCGCAGAACCTGCCGATCGCGCCGCTGGTGGGTGTTGCGGTGCTGGCCTCCACCGGCGAGAACTACCGCCTCCTCTACCTCGCCAGCGCCTTGGTGATGCTGATCGGCGTGTGGTCCGTGACCCGGATCAAGGGAGTCGACTGACACCGTGCGCGCCATCATCGTCATGTACGACACCCTCAACCGGAAGTACCTGCCGCCCTACGGAGCCGAGGACGTGCAGGCACCCAACTTCACCGACCTGGCCAAGCGTTCCGTTACGTTCGACAACGCCTACGGTGGCTCGATGCCGTGCATGCCCGCACGGCGCGAGATGCATACCGGGCGCTACAACTTCCTGCATCGAGGCTGGGGCCCGCTGGAGCCGTTCGACGACTCGGTGCCCGAGCTACTGACCAAGGCGGGCGTCTATACCCACCTGGTGACCGACCATCAGCACTACTGGGTCGACGGCGGTGCGACGTACCACCCGCGATTCCGCAGCTTCGAATTCTCCCGCGGCCAGGAGGGCGACGAGTGGAAGGGGCACGTAGCCGACCCTCCGGTGCTCGAGGACCTGCACCCGACGGTGACGAACGCCGACCTGCGCCGCCAGGACCGGGTCAACCGGCTCTACATGAGCACCGAGGCCGAGCACCCGCAAACGGTGACCTTCGATGCGGGCCTGCATTTCATCCACACCAACGCCGATGAGGACAACTGGTTCCTCCAGATCGAGACGTTCGACCCGCACGAGCCGTTCTTCACCTACGAGGACTACGAGAAGCTCTACGACACCGGGTATGACGGGCCGCGACTCGACTGGCCCGACTACATGCGGGTGGGGGAGTCGCCGGAGACGGTCGAGCACGTCCGGTCGCTCTACTCGGCGCTACTCACCATGTGCGACCACAGCCTGGGCCGGGTGCTCAAGGCGATGGACCAGCACGACATGTGGGACGACACGATGCTCATCGTGTGCACCGACCACGGCTTCCTGCTCGGCGAACACGACTGGTGGGGCAAGAACGCGCCTCCCTACTACGACGAGACGATCCACCTGCCGCTGTTCGTGTGGGACCCGCGCTCGCGCAAGGCCGGCGAGCGGCGCGAGTCGCTGGTGCAGACGATCGACCTGGGTCCGACCCTGCTCGAGCTCTTCGAGCTGCCGTTGACCGCCGACATGCAGGGCCGGCCGCTGCGCGAGACGGTCGCCTGCGACCAGCCGATCCGGGAGGCCGGCCTGTTCGGCATCTTCGGTGGTCACGTCAACGTCACCGACGGGCGCTACGTCTACCTGCGCGCCCCGCTGGCGCCGGGCAACCAGCCCCTTGTCGAATACACCCTGATGCCGACGCTGATGCGCGGACGGATGCCGGTGGAGACGCTGCGGCAGGCCGAGTTGGTCGAGCCGTTCGGCTTCACCAAGGGCACGCCGGTGCTGCGGGTGCCGGGCACCTCCTACACCGACCCGTTCGCCTTCGGCACGATGCTCTTCGACCTGTCCCTCGACCCGCAGCAGGAGAGCCCGCTGATCGACGACGAGGTCGAGCTGAGGATGGCCACCCTGATGCGCGACCTGATGCTCGACAACGAGGCACCCGTCGAGCAGTTCGAGCGGATGGGACTGCCCCGAAGTGGGGCGTTGGACGAGACGCACCTGCTCTGTCGGGCCCAGCACGACCAGGTCGAAACCTCGCGGATGCGGCCGCTGCGCGCCAGCGACTTCCCGACCTCGCGGCTCGACGTGACCACGCCGATCGCCGTGCTGCTCGCCACCCCGGAGGCGATGCTCGTGCTGAGCCACCACCTTGGCGCCCTGGTCGAAGGGCCGCTGCCCGAGGAGGTGCTGACGATGGGGCTGATTGACATCGCCGGCGTCGCCGTCGGCATCATCCCCACGGCCACCCTGGAACTGATCGCGCAGGACCTGGCCGCGTTGTGAGCGACCCTTGCTGCTCGCCCGGACGAGACCCCGGGACCGCCTCGGCCCCCGCGCCCCAGACCGTCGAACCAAGCGCCCCGGCGCAACTGCGCGCAGGCGCCGTAACGCTGTCCGGTGGCCGGTTCCTGATGGGCAGCGACGAGGGACTCGGACCGGTCGAGGACGCCGAAGGACCAGTGCGTGAGGTGGAGGTCGGTGCCTTCGCGGTCGCGGCCTGCGCCGTGAGCAACGACGAGTTCGCGCTGTTCGTCGACGCCACCGGCTACGTCACCGACGCCGAACGCTTCGGTTGGTCGCACGTCTTCGACCTGTTCCTCTCACCGGCGCTCGCGGCCCGAGCGCCACGCGCCGGCTCCGTTCCCTGGTGGTGCGCCGTCCCCGGCGCATCATGGCGTGCGCCGGAGGGCACGGGCTCTGACCTCGCCGGACGCGGCAACCATCCGGCGATCCACGTCTCCTGGTCCGACGCCGCGGCCTACTGCACCTGGGCCGGTGGTCGATTGCTGACCGAGGCCGAATGGGAGTACGCCGCCCGCGGCGGTCTGGTCGGAGCGCGCTACCCCTGGGGCGACGACCTGCTGCCCTACGGGAAGCACCGCGCCAACATCTGGCAGGGCCAGTTTCCGACGTACAACTCGGCCG